>JBOGLB010000434.1:0-2779 GCA_050745965.1 Terriglobales bacterium
ATCAGCGGTAGTGACAGTAAGCGACGACGGGGGATCCAGCGGACGCCTGCGGAAAGAGTTCAACATGCTTCCCCCGGGCGATATAAGAAATTGCATTGTCGCTTTGTCTGAGGATGAGGCACTTCTCTCCCGCCTGTTCCAGCACCGTTTCGATAAAGGCCCTGGACTCGAGGGCCACAGCTTTGGAAATCTTTTTCTGGCGGCACTTACTTCTATAACCGGGGACTTTGCCGAGGCGGTGAGACTTTCGTCCGAGATTCTGGTGACGCGCGGGCGAATTTTTCCGGCGACAACCTGCAATGTGGAACTCGAAGCGGTCATGGAAGATGGCAGCAGGGTGCGGGGCGAGACAAAAATAACCGCGAGCAAAGGCAGGATCAGAGAGTTGTTTCTGGTTCCGAGCAATCCTGAGCCTTTGCCCCAAACCCTTGAAGCAATCGGAAGAGCGGATATTATCACTGTGGGTCCCGGATCTTTGTTCACCAGTCTCATCCCAAATTTGCTGGTACGAGGAATCGCTGACGCGATTGCCGGCTCGGCGGCGATGAAGGTGTATGTTTGCAATTTGATGACGCAGCCGAATGAGAGCCTGGGATTGACGGCTGCGGAACATATCCGCGCCTTGAATGACCATGCTCGGACTAATATTTTCGACTATGCATTGATCAACCGCATGGCGGTTTCCTCCAATGTGCAAACTAAATACGCCCTCGAAGGAGCCTCGCCAATTGTCGCTGATCTGGATGAGATCGAGAAATTGGGGGTGACACCGGTTCTTGGCGATTATTTGGAAGAAGCCGGAGTTGCCCGCCACGCTAGTGGTCAGGTCGCGAGTGATTTGCTGGAGTTGTACGCGCGGACCCGGGAGAAACCAGGGTCAGCAATGGCATGCCCCGCATCAATTAACGAATAAGAAACCATATCCTCGCGACATGACAGAGGGTGTTTGATGGCCGGAAGATTCAGCCTTCGCGACCGGGGCCTGGTATTTGGTCGCGTTCTGCTGTTCTTTCTGGCTTGTGCGTCGTTGTTGGCTTTCGCCGCACCCCATTGCTCAACGCTTCCCGGCCAGTGGCCGAAAGTGGCGCTGGGCTCGATAACGAGCATTGCAACCCTAGCTCTAACGTTGCTGTTTGTGCGTTGGGACGGAATCCGCATGACGGATGCGGGAGCCGTACCCACGCGGAAGAGCGTGGCTCGTCTGGCCTTGGGATTTGTCGTCGGATTATTCATGGTTTCGGTTCAATTCTCCTCGGTCGCACTCGCCGGTCACGTCACGTGGGTCCGGACGCCAGAAACGAGTGAGGCGGCAGTAGCGATGGCTCTAATCGCGTACCTGGTGTTAGCATGCAGGGAAGAATTGGCGTTTCGGGGATACCCGCTCAGGCGCCTCGATCACGTGTTTGGCGCTTGGGCGGCCCAAATTGTTGTCGCTCTTGTCTTCGCAATTGAACATCGAGCCGGCGGGTATAGCTGGTCAAACGCTATCTTCGGGGCCTTCGTTGGATCGCTGCTCTTCGGCATGGCTGCTTTGGCAACCAAAGGGCTGGCAGTGCCAATTGGCCTGCACGCGGCCTGGAATCTCGGAACGTGGGCGATTGGCGAGAAAGATTTGCCTGGTCTCTGGAAACCGGTCATTGAGGCGGATTTCAAGACGCGTGTTGACCGTGCAGAAATGATCGGTTATTTGGTGGTGTTTGGTTCAGTCACGCTGGTGTTCTGGTGGTGGCAGCATCGGCTAAAAATAACCCGCAATGAATTTGAGAATGGGCTCGCGTAAACAGATTCCCTCAATCCCCAGCTAGCGCCCTCGTTAGGCCCAGCCGTAATGCCCGCAATGTTGCGAATCGTCAGAGGGTCTCTGCGGTATATTGTCTCGAATGCCAAAATCCGTAAGGACCTCACATAGAGTGACTTTTCGCGTTGCAATCGCAATCATGGCAGCCGGCAAAGGCACGCGGCTTAAATCCAAGCTGCCCAAAGTTCTTCATGCAGTGGGAGGCAAGCCGCTGCTCGCACATGTGATTGCTGCGGCGGTGAAAGTAGTTCCGCCAAGCGACGTTTACGCAATCATTGGACATGAGTCCGCGAGGGTTCGGGAAGCGGTAGCGTCCAGTGGTGTCGGCTTTGTTTTGCAGAAAGAGCAACGAGGAACAGGGCACGCGCTGATGGTTGCGGAAGGGGCGCTGGCGGATTATGGCACGATCATTGTGCTCTCTGGAGATGCGCCGCTCATCACAGCGGCGACGATTGAAAGACTACGCGAATTTCATATAGCGAATAAAGCGGCTATGACGATATTGTCAGCCGAGTTGGAAAATCCTACGGGATACGGAAGGGTGATCCGGAAGGGCAAGAACAGCTCCGAGGTTCAGGCGATAGTGGAGGAGAAGTCCGCGACGGCGGCGCAGCGTAAAATCCGCGAAATTAATTCAGGCTTTTATGCGTTTGACCGGGAGCCACTCTTTGAATATATCCATCAGCTCAAGACCGATAACGCGCATCGCGAGTACTATCTCACCGATCTGGCATCGGTTCTGGTTAAGGCGAAGAAGCGCGTGGTGGCCGTCGAAGCGATTGATTCGTCGGAGATATTGGGCGGCAATACTCGGGCGGAACTCGCGGACATTGATTTGCGAATGCGGAGAGATAAGACACGAGAATTGATGGCGCAAGGAGTAACGATTTTTTATCCAGATACGTGCGTAATTGACCGCGACGTGGAGATCGGCGCGGACTCGATCATTGAGCCTTTTGTACAAATATCAGGAAACACGCG
>JBOGLB010000435.1:0-3678 GCA_050745965.1 Terriglobales bacterium
GAATCGCGCCCAGTTGGATCACGATTGTGTACATCTTCCAGTATCCGTCGGAAAGGCTGATGTGAAAAAGCGATTCCGCGATCCGCAGGTGCGCGGTCGAACTCACCGGCAGAAACTCCGTTAGGCCTTCGATGATTCCCAGTACGATGGAGAGCAGATAAGCGTTCACGCTTCCCCCATTCAAAGTATGTCAGAAAATCAGTGCCACTCAGGCTGGCAGGTTTGGTTCAAAACCAAAACGAAGTTCACTCGGCGTTGCCGAAGGTTGGGATTCCCTGTTGGACGTAATATAACAGCCGAGCACCTCGCGCAGTCCAATCATTGGGGGGGGACTGCGTCGCCAATTTCTGTGCCGCGGCCAGAGCCTTAGCCCGGGATTGATCGGACTTCTTCTCTTCGCCCTCAGTCTTGTAAATCTCAATTAGCGCCGACCACCGGTAGGCCGCATCGTACATCGCTTCCGACGTGTTCGGAGAGTCGGGATGATCGCTGGCATACTTTTCGTAAATTTCCGCCTCTTTCTGCGGACACTTCGACATTGCCTGCCAATCGCCGCACAGCTTGTTGTCAATCAAATGAAAGGCTGCCCTGTCGGCCCACTTTGTCCCGGGGAACTTTTTGATGACCTCTTTCATGTACTTCTCTTCCATGCCCTCCCGCAAAAACGCGTCCTGCTCCCTGGCGGATGAACGCGACATCACGTCAACTTTTTCAATCTGCCAGCGAATGTCAGCGGAGCGGTACATGGCCTCGCCCGCAAGAGGCGAAGATGGAAAATACTCGGCGACCGCATAATAAAGCCGCATGGCATCCTGCGCCGCGCCATTGCGGCCATGGCTTCGGCTCGCTTGCTCCTCAGAATCCACCGCTTCTCCAAAGAGGATTTTGTCGCCATTCGGAGTGGACGACTGCACAATATATTTTCCCTCAACCCATCCCGTAATCGTCTTCTCTTCTGTCATGTTAGCTTCGACGTTCAGCCAGTCGCGGCTTGTTTCCAGAATGATGGCCTCTCGCCCCCGGTCCAGTTCGCCCATCTTGGCGGAGGTGGAGTCGGGAGAAAGATAGATCGGCGTGACGCGAATCGGGGCGCCGCGCACCACGTCCGC
Organism: Terriglobales bacterium; assembly: GCA_050745965.1. Taxonomy (GTDB): domain Bacteria; phylum Acidobacteriota; class Terriglobia; order Terriglobales; family Acidobacteriaceae; genus PALSA-188. The sequence continues at coordinate 1,110 of JBOGLB010000435.1, forward strand.
GGGGGCCAACCCGCTCAGTAGAAGCGCCACTGTGGCGAGATTTATTAAGGCACGGATCATTTCGCCTGACTAACTGCTGAAAAGTTTGATGCCAAAATTTCCCGAAGCACTGCCGGATCAATATTCCCCACGCTAATTACCGCAACATTCAATGCCGATTTCGGGATCTCATCGGCTCGAAAAAGAAATCCGGCCACGGCAACCGCCCCACTCGGCTCGGCGACGGTACCTTTAGTTGATGCCAGCAGCTGAACGGCTTCCCGAATTTCCTTTTCACTTACGGTCACGATGTCGTCCACGTATTTGCGAATGTGCTCTAAGTTGATAGCTCCGATGCTTTGGGTCCGAAGTCCGTCGGCCATAGTACTGGAGGCCTGCTCCGCCGCAAACTCAACAATCTTTCCGGATCGGAAACTGGCCTGCGCGTCGGCTGCGAGCTCAGGTTCCACGCCAATGACTCTGGCCTTCGATCCGCTCAGTTTGATCGCGGTGGCCACTCCGCTTATCATCCCGCCCCCACCAACCGGGACAAATACTGTTTCCACATCCGGCATATCTTCCAATATCTCGAGCCCTATAGTTCCCTGGCCCGCAATAATTTTTTCATCGTTGTATGGCGGAACAATCATGTATCCACGTTGAGCCGCCAATTCCTCCGCTCTCGCTTGTCGTTCTGCGCTTCCTGGGCCAACCAGCACTATTTCCGCGCCCAATGTTGCGGTGGCGTCGAGCTTGATTGGCGGCGCGTTCCTGGGCATCACGATCACGGCGTTGACGCCGAGTGCGCGAGCTGCATAAGCCACACCCTGGCCGTGGTTTCCGCTGGAGTAAGTAATTACTCCCCGATTTCTCTCGCCTTCATTGAGCGATGCGATTTTGTTGTAGGCCCCGCGAAGTTTGAAAGCGCCGATGGGCTGCTGATTTTCTGGTTTCAGATAGAGTTTTCGGGCGTCATCGAGTCCGTTGCGTTGGTGAATATGCGATTCAATAAGGCGAGTGCGGACCGTCACACCTTTAAGGCGGATTTGAGCTTCCCGAATGTCGTTAAGAGTGACGATTGGATGTCCCCGCTAAGAGTATAGTGCGTAGTCAGCAATGTTGGATGAATGAGGAAAACCTGATCTGAGAGCACTTACAAACATCGGGACATCAAGGTTGGACTGAATGGCGGTTGGCCCAGCGTTTTCGCACCTCGGCGATGACTCTCTCTTTGTCGGCTCGCATGTTTTTAATGAGCGCCTGGTTTCCGGTCTTCTCGTGCGCGGCTGCCCATAGGACCATTTCCGTGAGCACCGGGGCGAGGTCAATGCCTTTTGCAGTCAAGAAGTAAATTAGTTTCCGTCCATCGGACGGGTCCGGTTCGGTCGTGACTATTTTATATGCAAGCAACTTTCTTAGGCGATCCGCTAATATGTTCGTCGCGATTCCTTCGTAGCACTCCAAAAACTGGGTGTAACTCCGGAAGCCGCGGAGCATCATGTCGCGAATAATCAACAACGACCACCGGTCGCCCAACATCTCGACAGATGCGTTCAACGGGCATTCGGACCGCCGCTTTGTTTGCCGTTTCTTTGCCACTTTTCCACCATAACAAATATCACTTGCAATTCACAAGTAATATGTTAGACAATTCCTGCACGGAACGGATTTCTCAATCAAAAGGAGGGTTTGTGAAGCTGAATCCTTATCTGAATTTTAATGGCCAGTGCGAGGCCGCATTTAAATTTTACGAGAAGTGCCTAGGCGCTAAAATTGCTTCCACGTTCCCATTTAAGGACTCGCCCATGGCGAAAGATGTTCCGGCAGAATGGCAAAGCAAACTTATGCACGCCACTCTGAACATGAAAGATGAGGTGCTCATGGGCGCTGATGCGCCGCCCGGCCGCTACAGCAAGCCCCAGGGCTTTTCGGTGAGTATCGGTCTCAAGGATGTGGCACAGTCCGAGCGCATCTTCCGCGCGTTGGCGGAAGGCGGCACGGTGCAAATGCCGATTCAAGAGACCTTTTGGGCGGCGCGATTTGGCATGCTCACAGACCAGTTCGGCATTCCCTGGATGATCAACTGCGAGAAAGCTGTTTAACGCAAGCGAAAAAGGAGAAATGAAGATGCGATTTATGGTGATTGTTAAAGCTGACAAGAATTCGGAAGCGGGCGTCCTTCCCAGCAAGGAACTCATAAACGAAATGACGAAATACAACGAGGAACTGGTGAAGGCAGGTGTGATGCTCTCCGGCGAGGGGCTTCAGTCAAGCTCGAAAGGCGCGCGGGTCAAGTTCTACGGCGGCGAGCCGAGCGTTATCAACGGCCCTTTCCCCGAGACAAAAGATCTGGTCGCGGGCTTCTGGATGTGGAAAGTGAAATCCAAAGAAGAGGCGATCGAATGGCTTAAGCGTGCGCCGTTCGGAGGAGGGACCGAAATCGAAATTCGCCAGGTATTCGAGACGGAAGACTTCGGCGCCAATCTCACTCCGGAAAGCAAAGAAAGGGACGAGCGTTTGCGTGCTCAACTCGCCAAGAAAGAGGTAGCGTAACGGCTGCGATTTACTATGCAAACAATTACTCCATTTC
>JBOGLB010000436.1:0-6067 GCA_050745965.1 Terriglobales bacterium
TTTAGTCAGCCCTTCAAAGTCGGCGGCGGATAGCACTGGATTCTTGAGAAAAGAACCGGCGCTTCGGCAGTCGTCATCCCCGCTAATAATAAGCATTCCCTTACTCGCCCTGATTTTCCGAACCGCCTCACGAACGTCGGCGAGGGTTGGCACTTCTTTCCATCCCGCAAAATGGCTTCGCAGGTCAGCGTATTCAAGATGTGGCTTGCCACCGGGAATCAACTCGTATTTAACCCGCAAAATTACGTATCGGCCTCGCTCACTGGTGTTGAAGATGCTGGTGCGGTAATGAAACCCACACTCTTCATTGCTCAGTTCGAGGATATTGCCATTGTTGCGATCGAGCGCAGTGACCGACTGAATCGTTTGCGAGACTTCTTGACCATAGGCGCCGACATTTTGCACCGGTGTTCCGCCTACGCTTCCTGGGATTCCGCTCAGACATTCGATGCCCGCGCAGTTTCGGGCAACAGCGCTGGTTACGAATCTATCCCATTCTTCACCGCCTCCGACTTCGAAGACTATTTTGCCGTCTAGATTCTGTTGGCCTATTCCTGTGATCGCGATCTTGAGCACGAGTCCTGGCCATCCCGCATCGGAGACGACAAGATTACTTCCACCCCCGAGAACGAATAATGACGCGCTCCGCGCCTCGGCGCAATGGATCGCCTCTTGCACCTCTTCAATCGTTCGAGCTGCTACAAAATATCGCGCTGATCCGCCAACTCTTAAGGTAGTAAGAGGAGCTAGAGGAATGTTTTCTTGGACTATCATTGCGGCTCATTCAATATATATGACCCTCCCGCTGCCAGTGCCGAACCGAATTCCATTCAGGATGCATCAGCGAGCGGCTACAATTGGAGCAGTTACAACCATAACAGGGAGAAATATGTATCCAGAGATAATGGTGATACCCATGCGGGAGGAACTGACTCGCCTGGGAGTTCAAGAGCTGCGTTCCGCGGATGAAGTGGATCGCGCAATTCCGAATCAGTCCGGCACGGCGATGGTGATTGTAAATTCGATTTGCGGATGCGCTGCAGGGCGTATGCGTCCGGCAGTTCGCATGGCTTTACAGAACGCGAACCGGCCCGAGAAAGTTTTTACCGTATTTGCCGGGCAAGACGCCGAGGCTACCGAGCAGGCCAGAAAATATTTTACGGGCTATCCGCCGTCCTCTCCGTCAATCGGGATGTTCAGAGACGGCAGGCTGGTTCACATGCTCCAACGCAGCGATATTGAACATCGCGAGGCCGCGGACATAGCACGTGAACTCAAGACGGCCTTCGATAAATTTTGCGGCAAGGCCGAGGTATCGTCGTAGCGATGTGAGTTAATTCTGGCTGGAGATCAGCTTACTTTTCCTCGCGGACGAACGCTCCGCTGCTGGCATCCACGTCAACTACTAACTTTGCGTCCCCGCGCGAAGCGCCGTAGACCACGTGCCAGATTAGCCGATTGACCGCCGGATTCCAGTCGAGCACATATGAAACCGGAGTTTGGGGGGTTGCCTGTATCACCTTTTCCCCGCCATGTTTCTGCGCGACCCCAAATGCCTGATCTGAGTCTATTTTGAGGAACCGCACGTCGAAAATAGCCGTCGAAGTATTGCTCGGATTGTAAGTATCGAGTGAACCGGGAGAGATTCCGCGCTCTGCAAAGTCGGGAGCGTCGGTTCCGGACCAGGTGTAGGACTTCACGCCTCGCAGGCTTGGAGAGCCAAAATATCCTGTCCATACGGCTGCCTTGCCATCGCGATCTTTGTCGCCGGGCGTAACCTGGGATTGGAGCCTGATCGGTTGAGCGTCGGGCGCCCAGCCGTGGGCCGCAACATACAATTGTTGAAAGATCGTCCGACCCGTCTGAAACTGGGCAGCTTGCGGCGTCTGAGGAGGCTCGCTTGACGGCGAGGAACATCCGGAGAGAAGCACGAGCCCGAGCATTAACGTTGAGAGTTTCTTCATGACTTTTCTAAATCAGTCGCGGTCGTAAATCCTGGCGCTGCGCCGATACATTCTACTAGATGATCAGAGGTCATCAAGTTTTCGATTTTTAAGGGCGCCTCGCGCCAATCAAGAGGCCTTAAATGAATACATATCTGCAACGTCTGAAAAACGCGATTGAATTGGCCGTCCAAGGGATGAGCGAAAGCGACCTGACTCGACGTCCATCCGAAGGAAAGTGGAGTCCGGCGGAGATCCTTGAGCATCTTTGCCTCACCTACAAAGTAACTACGAAAAACCTGGAACGCAGCCTGACCGCAGGAAGGCCGCTCGGCGGCCCGCGCACCTTGAAACAGCGGCTGGTTAATGTATTGGTCCTCGACCTCGCTTACTTTCCAGCGGGACGAGATTCTCCCCAAGGCGCCAAGCCAAAGGGACTACTCGTCTCAGGTGAAGTTTACCGGAAACTTGCTGACATGAACGACGTAATACAGGATTGCGAAATCAAATTCGGAAAGCCCGCCTTCGTTGCGGATCATCCGATTCTCGGCCCCCTCACGACGCACCAATGGCGTAAGTTTCATTGGGTGCATGGCAGACATCACGTTAAGCAAATTTTGCGAATTCGAAAAATCGGCTGACCGCCTCTCCCGGATGGGCATCCGAAGACCTGAGGCAAGCCGAACTATTCACCGTTGGACTATTTATTCACGCACGGATGACGGTATGCCGGCCTTGCGAGCCTGTTCCTGCATATCATCCAATTGCTGTTTGGCATCGTCGAGAGCTTTCTGCTTATCACTGATCTTTTGCTTATAGTCCGCGTCTTCTTTGTCCCATGCCGCCGAGTTCCGTAGCCGGTTGCCGGCATCCGCATAAAACGCAGCCGCGCGTAACTGATACTCGCGCTGAGTTACGTCGAGCTCCCGTGTAAGCAGGTCAATGTGATCTTTCTGCGAGGCAATCTTCTTCTTCCACTCATCGAAAACCTTCTGCCGCTCTTCGGGAGTTTGATCCGGCTTTACCTCTGGCTTCTTGTCCGCGTTCCCGGCTTCGGCGGTCGCGTCAGCCCCGGCGCCGGCTGTGGCGCCTGGCGTGCTTGTCTCGGCGGGCGCATTCCCGACGACGCTCAGCTTATCGTTTACCGGGAGATTGTCATTGTCGTACTTCTTCGCGGTTGATGGCTTCTTTTCCTGGCGGACTTTGCGGGCATAGTCGCCCAGGGATTCTGTGGGTGTTACAACCTGGGTTTGCGCGGCAGCGTAGCTGACCAGCATTAAGGCTGAAACCGAAAGTGTAAGACACTTGGCGAATATGGATTTCATAATTGTTCGGCCTCCCGATAACTTCTTCCGCGTGTTTGCGGAGTCCTTGTCCAGTTAGTTTTAAACTTGCTCAAGCCCCGGCCGCCCGGACACTCTTGTTGCCTGCTAGAAAGCCCCCAATGGTGTGGTCCAGATGCGACGCTTCGGAGACAATGTCATTGGCGACACGCTTGTTCAGGGACGCGTCATTCCCGCTCGCCAACTGTCGCGCGTATCCCGAAATCGTGTTCAGAGAATTACGCAATTCAAGCGCCATCTCGGCTGATATTTCTCCGCGTAGCTGTTCGTGTTTGCGGATTGTCGCCATTTCCGTTTGATCATTGATCAAACAAGCTGTGCCCAAAGAATCAGCGGAGGGCGACTGAACCGGCGTCACCGTAACTTCGAGTATGCGCTGTTCACCCCCTGGCGTGAGGTACTGCGCATGCAAACGAGGGGAAGCAGTCTTGTTGCGCAAACTGGCTTCGACCGCCTGCGCGAGGGTAGCAAAATCCGACGGAGAGTCCAGCACCGCCAGGCGGAAAATTTCCGTCGCCGTCATACCCGCCGGCGATGCAAATCCCAGAATCTGTTTTGACGCAGCATTTGCCTGGCGAACCAAGCCGTTCGGAGTAAAAAAAATCACGCCGCTGGATAGATTGGACAACACGGCGGCACTGATGTTTTCCGAGGTCCTCGCCCGCCGGCGCTCAGATTGCTGCGAGCTTTGCAACTCATGCTTCTGCTGCTTCAACTGTTGAATCACCGCGCCATAAGTGTGCAACGTAAGAGTTTCTGGCGAATCGAAATCGCTTGGGTCCGATGAAGCAACGAGCAAGCCCCGCCGAACGCGGCGCATAGCCATGATGCCCAACAACAGGGTAAAGCCGCCAAGCGCCAGTCCCAGAGACGTCCGCAGGAAGATAAGATTGGTCAGCAGCTTCAATACATTCTCCAATACCAACGCAAAAATTGATCGCCGACAAAAAACGCGATAATCGCCATGCTGCCGAGAAACACCCCAAAAGGCATTTGATGACGCCGCAGTGCGATTGCGGCGGATGCCCATGCCTTACGGCGAGCCTCGCGAGCCGGTTCGTGATTAAGTGCCATGCGCCGGCGGGATCTCTTGATCCATACGGCCAGCACCGTCCAGAATCCAAATAGTGAGCCGGCTATTGAACCGGCAAAGATTGTGAACATGGTGAGCTTAAGCCCAAGAAACGCTCCCACCATCGCCATCAGCTTGACGTCTCCGAAACCCATGCCCTCGATGCCGCGAGCCCGCAGATAGATTGCTCCCACGCCGTAAATAAACGATGCTCCCACAATTGCGCCCAGGAAAGAATCCGCGAACGAAAACAGCGTCACGGAGAGATACGAGCTTGTCGGCAGCGAGACCAGCCCCGGCAGGAACTGGGAAGCTAAGTCATTCACCGGAACGAACAGGCTGAAGAGCAAACCTAAAACCAATCCTGGCAGTGTCATCTTGTCAGGCAGAAGTTGCGTCTCGGCGTCGGTGAAGATCAAGCCCAGCAGCAGGAACCCGAAACAGCAATACTTAACGGTCGCAAGGGTGAGACCAAAGTGCCAGTAGCAGGTCAGAAACATAGCTCCAGTCATCAGCTCGACCACGAGGTAACGCGGCGAAATCGGCGACTTGCAATTCCGGCACCGCCCTCGCAAAATCAGCCAACTCAACAGCGGAATGTTGTCGTAAAAGGAAATCTGCTTTTCGCAGTTGGGGCACGCCGATCTGGGACTGACCGTGGATAAGCCTCGCGGCAAACGGTAAATACACACGTTCAAAAAGCTGCCGAAAGCCAGGCCGAATGCGAAGATCGCCGATGCGAAGACAGGGTCCACCGTATGATTTTCCCGTGGTTTCTTGAACTTATGCTTCCACGTTCATTATAAGGCGGCGTAAGAGGGTTGGAGCAGACACGAAAGGCATTGTCCGAGAGGGAGGGGCAGGCACACTCCGGTTCCAATGCATCATGATTCTAAAGCGCCATACGATGGTGCCATCACGAAGATGGCAGCTTCCAGGCCGCTAATTTATTGCTGCGTCCACTGCTACTGGTTCGGGTTGGAATCCAGCTTTGGACGGCCCCCATGCGGACCTTCCGAGGTCTTGATCACCGTGACCGGTGCCTGCAAAGTGAAGTTCAGTACCGTCTCTGACGGCAGTTTGATTTGCTTGCTCTTGCTGGCGGCCTGTACCCCGCCTCCTACACCCGCGCCCGCTGCGGCTCCAATGCCTGCGCCTTTTCCCCCTCCTGCCAATCCGCCGATGATTGCGCCTAATATCGCGCCGCCACCCACTTTCTCCGCGGTATTCTTGCTTCGGGAGGAAGCCTTCCGCTCAAATTGGTCAGTCTGTATGTCGTAGCGCTTGTCATGGATTTTAATGCTGTCCAGTTGCAGGATCAGAAGCGATTGGCCCGCGAACTTTCCCGCGCTATGCACGGTTACGACATGGCCTTCAGCTTCATAGCCGGCCGGAACCGCGACGTCGCCGTCCACCGAAAGGGGTACATTCAGCGTGGCGTGAAAAGTGTCGCCGTCGTGCGCGGTTTCGGAATCAATGGGATCAATTAAACGCACCGAAAGGGAAGTTCCGGAAGGAATCGTAACCCTTTGTGGTGGCGGCGGTGGAGGAGGTGGTGGTGGAGGCGGCGGTGCTGGCGCTGCGTTTTCCGGATTGTTCATCGGCTGCGAAGCGGAGTTCGAAGCCATCGGCATATTATTGTTGCTGTTGTCGCTATTCTGAGCTGATTCCTCGTTCCTCGCCGAACGCCTGTGGTGACGCCGCGAAGA
>JBOGLB010000437.1:0-4845 GCA_050745965.1 Terriglobales bacterium
ACCTTAACCGGGATCGGCCCGCTGACGATTCACACAACATTCGTCACAGGCATGCTGAATAAACTCGCTCAGTTGGTCGCACGAATGCTTTTCCGGACCTATGACCTGCATCGCGCATCGGGAGGCCCGTCGGAAAATGAACACCGCCAAAAGCTCAAAGAACACATTCGTCAGGCGAGCCTCATTTCCGCGATCTGGGTTCTATACCTGGCCGGCGCGGCTTCGGGTACGTGGGCTGCCGGGCATTGGCAGCTGAGGTCTCTTTATTTGCCTTGCTGCATGCTGTTATTGGCCATTGCAATGGATCGAAAGTGGACTCTTTCGATCGAGGAAGAACGGGAGCAGGCCTCATTGAAAAATTAATCGCCATTCGCAAGTTATCGCAGGTAGCGTTGCGTCAGGCCGCGGGTTTGTTTGCGAAAGTAAGAGTGGGGCTGGGCAGAGTCGAACTGCCGACCTAGCGATTAGGAATCGCTCGCTCTATCCAACTGAGCTACAGCCCCGCACAATCAGGTTAGCATGGGCCAAACCTGCGTGTTGTGGCAATCAAATGGCTGCCACCAGTTGGCAAAAACGTAATTAAGATGGCCGAAATACTACACAAAAGCAAAACTGAGCACTTTCCGCCGAATGAAAACGAACTGCATGAATTTCCAACGGCTTTTTCCCCTAAACTCTAGGTCGGCGGTTCGACTCTGCCCGGCCCAGTACTCGCCCGTCTGTTCGCCGCAATGTGAAGCTGATTTTCATTTTTAGATCAGCGGCGCACGGAGTCTGGCTTTTGCGGTTTTAGTCTCCCAGAGCACGTAAGCCATGTAGAGCACGACCGCGAGATTTATGACCAGCAGGCTGACGTGAAAGAGGCTCGGCCTGCCGACTATTTTAAATATTTCAAAGGGCACATATAACGTTCCGGAAATTAAAGCAATCCATTCCGCCCACGCTCTAGCCTTCCACAGTCCATACGCTTCGACAAAACGAAGGATTGAATAAATAGCGGCAGCGCCCGCGACCACCCACAACTTCTTATCAGTCAAACTATCGGCCCAATCCAGAAAGACCTGCGCAAAATGGTGGTCGGGACTGATATGCAGAACCGTCAAACACCAATCTGCCACGTCGCCTGGATCTTTGTGCACTAGAAATAAAATCCCGAAAATCCCTCCCAGCACGATAAGCCCTTTGGTCAATTCGAGCGAAGCCACCGCGCGCAGCATTTTAATGTGCGGCTTGTGCTCCCGTGCGGGAAGTGGGATCGCGGTTTGCACAAGGCTTCGCATGCTCCCATTATCTCCCGGGTTGCAACATTAGTTGGCTGGCCGAAGTGAATAATCGTGCACGAATGAACAGCGTACTAATGAGTGAAGTCAGGCCCGATGAGGCGAGAATCATTGCCAACACCACAAACTGATAAATCGCTGCGTATAAAGGACGCGCGCCGGAAAGCAACATTCCTGCCATCAAGCCGGGAATCCAGACAATCCCGAGCGAACGCACAGAGTCAATTGCGGGAATCAAGCTGGATTCGAAGGCTGCCTGCAAATAGGGAGAAATGCTCGTGTGAGGCTCTGCCCCCAATGCGAGCGCGGACTCGATTTCCCCGACGTGCGCGAGCACGTCCGCGCGAACGCGATTCAATGCCAGTCCGTTGGTATTCATCGCATTCGCAATCAGCATACTACCCACCGGCACGAGAGAAGTGATGGCGCTGTCTATTACACCCAGCCAAGTCATGATTGCAATGACCGATCCGGCCCCGCCAGCGATCGCCCAGGTTGAAACTGTAAATGCTCCGGCGATACCTTGAGCGCGTCTCGCAGAAGTTGCGCCGGCGGCTATGATCATTACCATCAGCAGCCAGGCGCCATTCCATCGAGAGCTTTTCAGCAAGAGCACCAGAATGAAGCCGACCGCCACGATTTGTAAAAGGCCGCGGACCATCGCGATCAGAACTTCGCTTTCCAGGTGAATGCTGCGTCTTCGCGCGAGCAATACCACCAGCAAAGCGGCTAGAGCAGCCGCGGCTGCTTGTGCGAAGACCAGATGCAGCGGATCATGCAACAAATGTTTAAGCATGCAGAACCTCTCTCATGGAACCGATGCGGATCACGCATCCCCCTTCGAGCACTAACACTCGATCAGCGAGGCGCGCTGCCTGCGCTTTGTCGTGAGTAACCAGCACACAAGTGAGCTGTAGATTACTCACAATATCGCGAAGAAGCGCTTCAATCCCGATTTTGGATGCATCATCCAAAGCCGAGGTCGGTTCGTCCAGCAAAAGTATTCGCGGGGAATTTGCGAGGGTGCGGGCTACTGAAACTCGTTGAGCTTCGCCGCCGGAAAGATTAGCAACGTTTCGGGACGAATAATCTCGCAATCCCACTTTCACCAGTAGTTCTGAGACGGCATCCTCAGAAAGAGCTTCACCGTGTTGCGCAGGTCCATACTTCAGATTTTGGGCGACGGTTCCGGAAAACAGGAATGGCCGCTGGGTCACGAATCCGACTTCGCGGCGAAGCTTGCGCGGCTCAATCTGCCGGTAATCAATACCATCCAGAAAGACTGTGCCGCAGGTGGGCTCATCAAGACGGTTCAGCAATCTTAATAACGAGCTTTTCCCCGCTCCGCTGGGTCCGACGATGGCGAGAACTTCTCCGCTATGAACTTCAAAGGTAGCGCCTTCCACCAAGACCTTGCCATTCACGCTGCGTCCCAAATTCTCGGCACGGAGCAGGACGGAACCGGGAGTTGCGAGAGTGTTCACTGATCTGTTGTCTAGGGTCTAGTGTTCTTAATATCTGGGCTATCACGAACTAGCTCGCCGAAACACTTGCGCGTAGCTCTTGCAAAATCTCGCTCGCGGCTTTGCGCGCTAGATCCTGTTTTGTAATATCGAAAGAAATCGCACCCACGCGAGCGTGACCCCCGCCTCCGTAACGTTCGCATATTTTAGCGAGATTTACAGTAGGTTCCGACAGTCCCCACGGATTGGATCCCACAGAAACCTTTACCCGAAAACTGCTCTTACTTAAGCCAACGCTATAAATGGATTCGGGACTTAAATAATACGGAACAAATTTGTTATAGCCCTCAAGGTCGAGGTCGGTAACGTCAAAAAAAAGTGTTCCATCCTTGGATTCGATACGTTGCTTCAGGATCGCTATTGATTCCTGATGACGGTTCAGAAGGGGAGGTATCACGGATGCGATAAAGGGTTCCTCCAGCACTTCGACAAGCGGCTTGCTGGCTAACAGCGGTATCAGGCGCGGAATAAAAGTTGGATCCTGCGCCGATTCGATCGCCATAGTGAGTTTCATGGCGGGAGCTTTCATTTCAACCGCAGTCAAGGCATCCGGATACATGGCGCCATCAATGATGTCAGTCCAATGAACCAATTCGGCAACGGGAGATGGATCGAAGCCGAAGCGCTGCTCAGCAATCATTGCGATAAAACTGGTGCAGGATTTGAAATCCGGATCGTAAAACTTCCGGTTGCTCTGATCCTGCTCGAAGTGGGCCGCGTCAGCAGGTGTAAGGAACGCGCTTTGATGGTGGTCAAACCACCAGGTAACTTTTGGAGAACTGGAATACTTGAAATCAACAATCACATTTTCGTCGCCATCGAAATTCACGTGGTCGAAAAGTGCACCCGCCCGATGCAACAATCCCGAAAAAACAAATTCTGTGTCATTGCGAATGCGCTCGCGATAAAAACGCGAGAATAGAGCGGCCGACGACGCCCCGTCAAAGCACTTGTCATGATAAAAAACTTTTACTTTCAACTCAGCTTTCCTTCTGGCCAAGGTTCAAAATCCGAATATGCAGACTACCTGAAATTGCGGAAGAACGAAAAGTAAATAGGACCTGGATAATCCCACTTCGAAACTCTATTGTGGCGCCTTGCGATTAACCGTTGCTTAATCGCTCGGCGAGGTCGCCAATCCACGGCAGCTTGAATTTCATGCCTTGGAAGGCTTTCACCAACAGTACGACCCAAAGTAAAAACGCGCCTGTACAAGCAAGTGCCCCGACAATTGGCGCGACAAGAAGTGGAATAAATGAAAAAAACACGAAGGCGATCCAAAATACGACAGTCAGTAATATTGCAATCACAGCCAAAGAAATGGATTGAAATGAGTGAAATCTAATGAAGCGATTGGCCTTATAACGTCCCACCAACAGAAAAGCCACGGCGGGGAGAAAAGTGAAGTAGGCAAACGCGGCTGCTCGCTTATCGCCTGCCGTCAAGCCGGGTTCAGCGCATTGGTTCGATTCGCATACAGGGCATGGCCGGCCATCAGGCACCTCAGCCCCGCAATTTAGGCAGCTCGCGGACATATATCTCGTTTCCCCATCTGATCTAGTGTAGCTGCGACAGAACGCGAAACAACTACAAGGAACCCAATTGACGAAAAAATTTCGCGAGAGTAGGGTGTCTTGACCATTGTCACAAGCTAAATTGCATCCCACTTCCGGAGATCAGTATGTTATGCAATCAATGCGCCCAACCCCTCGCGGAAAACACTCAATTCTGCCCCCGATGCGGAGCCGCGACTGCGGCTCATGGCAGCGTCGCAGAAGCCACTGCTACCGGTTCACCAACCTTCGTAGCCCCCGAAACAAGCGGGCTGGCAATCGGTAGCCTGATTGCCGGAATCTTTTCCCTCTTTTTCCCCGCAGCCATCGCCGCGATTGTAATGGGACACATCGCTAGATCGAATATTCGCAAGAGCGCGGGCCGTCTCGCGGGGAGTGGCGTCGCGCTGGCTGGATTGATCCTGGGCTACCTGGGCATCGCCTTCATCCCTGTCATTCTGATCATCGCGGCAATTGCGATTCCGAATC
>JBOGLB010000438.1:0-4096 GCA_050745965.1 Terriglobales bacterium
GATAGACCCAGGATTAATGTAGATCTTGCATCTTTTGGAAAAATGCCTGCTGCCCCAGGTTTCGCAGATCAAAATCCGTTCGGTACGATTATGTTGGATTCCGGAACAGTACAAAAGCCCGGTGGTACTGGGAAGACATTCGATTGGCAAGCTGCCGTCCCCTTGGTCGAGACTATTCGTAAGAGCGTAAGAGTTGTGGTCGCCGGCGGACTGAATCCAAGCAACGTCGCGGATGCGATCCGTATACTGGATCCTTGGGGAGTTGACGTTGTTTCAGGCGTCGAAGCATCGCCCGGCAGGAAAGACCCTCAAAAAGTCAGGGCCTTTATCAACGCGGTCCGGCGAGTAGAGCAAGTTTAATAACAAATGGCGACTGCAATCATTTCGAAAACGGCAAGGGTCGTTCCTTGACGCTTCGGCGAGTATGGAGGCCGTTATGTCCCTGAAACTCTGATGGCTGCGCTCGAAGAACTCGAGCGCGAATACGAAGAGGTAAAAAGAGATAAGAAGTTTCAAGCGAGATTGATGAATTTGTTGCGAACGTATGCTGGTCGCCCGACGCCGTTGTTTTTCGCGGCCCGACTGACGGAAAAACTTGGCGGCGCGAAAATCTATCTCAAGCGAGAAGACCTGCTTCACACTGGCGCACACAAAATTAACAACTGTTTGGGACAAGGGCTGCTCGCTGAGCGCATGGGCAAGCGCCGCATTATTGCAGAGACCGGGGCGGGGCAGCATGGTGTGGCTACGGCGACTGTGTGCGCCTTACTGGGGTTTGAATGTGTCGTGTACATGGGAAGCGAAGACATGCGTCGCCAGGAACTGAACGTGTTTCGCATGCGGCTACTTGGCGCCGAAGTCCGCAGCGTGGACTCAGGCTCGCGCACCTTAAAGGACGCCATTAATGAAGCTATGCGCGATTGGGTAACCAATGTGCGCACGACGCACTATCTGCTCGGTAGCGTTCTTGGCGCGCATCCGTACCCGACGATGGTCCGAGATTTTCACAAAATAATCGGACGTGAAACCCGTGCTCAGATTTTAAAAGCCGAAGGTAAATTGCCGACCGCCATCATTGCTTGCGTTGGTGGCGGATCAAACGCGATTGGAATATTCCATGAATTCATCAAAGACAAAAAGGTAAAACTCGTCGGCGTTGAGGCCGGAGGCCGCGGGGATGCACTGGGTGACCACGCGGCAAGGTTTCGTGGAGGTTCTCCCGGTGTTCTTCAGGGAACCTATTCTTATGTTTTACAGGATGCCGCGGGACAAATCGCGCTTACGCACTCTGTGTCGGCAGGTCTCGATTATCCGTCAATTGGACCGGAGCATGCCTGGCTGAAGGACGGTGGCAGAGCGGAATATGTTCCGGCGTCGGATGCAGAAGCGCTTGCAGCGTGCACGCTGCTTGCGCGCACTGAAGGAATTATTCCAGCCCTTGAATCCGCGCATGCCGTCGCCGAGGTAATTAAGCGAGCACCGAAAATGAAGAAATCCGAACTGGTGATAGTCAATATCTCAGGGCGCGGAGACAAAGACATGGGAATTCTGCGAGAGAATCTGAAGTTGGATTGAAGATTTCAGATTGAAGATTTGGGATTCGAGATTTCAGATTGAACGGTCAAACGATAAACCCTGCAAAGTGACATTGATGTAGCGTTATTCAAGAATCTAAAATCTCAAATCATCCTGATGCCTCTTCACTTTCAACACCGCCCTTCGCTTGTCGCCTATGTTACCTGCGGAGATCCAGACCTTGCGACCACTCATGACATCGTGATCGCTGCGATCACTGCGGGCGCGGACATAATTGAACTTGGGGTTCCTTTCAGCGACCCGTTGGCTGACGGTCCTGTCATCCAGCGTGCGAGCGAACGGGCCTTGAAAAAAGGAACGACACTCGAACAAGTTTTAAAGCTCGCTCAGGGAATACGCAAGACATCCAGCGCGGGGTTAATTATCTTTTCTTACTTGAATCCCATTATGCGCATGGGCGTGGCCAAATTTAGCGCCGCAGCGGCGCAAGCTGGGATTGATGGCGCGCTAGTCACTGACCTTCCGATGGAGGAGGCAGATACCTATCTTTCCGAAATGAGGGAAAGAAAACTGACGACCGTATTCCTGGCCGCTCCCACGAGCACAGACACGCGCTTACGGGAGATTGCGAAGGCGTCCACGGGATTCGTTTATGCTGTTTCACGTACCGGCGTAACCGGAACGCAGGAAAAATTACCTGAAGACGCGCAAAAGCTGGTTAAGCGACTGCGCAAATACACCAATCTTCCTATTGCGGTAGGCTTTGGAATCTCAACGGCCGATCAATTTGCCAGCATTGGCAAATTCGCCGATGCGGCCGTTGTGGGCAGTGCTATTGTGAAGACCATTGAACGCAATCCCGGCAAAGAAGCAGCGTCTGTGGCACAATTTATAAAGTCGTTGGTTAATCGCAGTTAGTCATCAGTTTCGAACATCTCCATATCCATCGTTCAGAGCAGCAAAAAATCTAAACGGAGAATAGCGCAAACACAACGATCACAATGGACATCGCGGAATGGCGAATAAAGATTGATGAGCTCGACAGCAAGCTGGTCGAACTGTTGAGCCAGCGGGCGCACGCGGCGCACGAGATTGGTAAGTTAAAAAGTAAAGCAGGAATGCCCATCTACGAGCCAGATCGCGAGCGTTCGGTTTTCGCCAATGCGAAGAAGTTGAACAAAGGCCCGCTGCCTGATCGCGATCTTCTGCGGATTTACGAGCGGATCATTGATGTGATGCGTCAGATTCAGCGGGAAGAAATCGGGCCAGCACAACCGGAAGGCACGTCCGGAATGGGCGAGACGGAATTGGATACGGAGATAAACGACTAAGAATAGCTCTCGTCCCGGGCGTCTGAAAAAAGTTGATACTGGATCGCCGAGGGCTGAGGAACCGACCTACTTATGATTGTTGCAATGCAAGAATCGGCAACCGAAGAACAAATCCAGCAAGTCATTGAGCACCTGGTACGGCTGGGATTTTCGGTGCATCGCACGACCGGGGAACGACAATCGGTGCTCGCCGCAGTGGGCGCTCGGATTGACTTCGATACCCGCAATCTCGAAGTGTTATCGGGTGTTGAACACGTCCACCGTATCAGCGCGCCTTACAAGTTGGCTGGACGCAGCTTTCGTCCTGAAGGCACCGTCATTGAATTTCCAAATGGAGTGAAAGTCGGAAGCAATGAAGTTGTGGTGATGGCTGGACCTTGTTCCGTTGAATCTCGCGAACAACTTTTTACGATCGCTGAATTGATTTCTAAGGCGGGAGCACGAGCGCTTCGAGGAGGAGCGTTTAAACCGCGCAGCTCCCCATATTCCTTCCAGGGAATGGGGTTAGAAGGGCTCAAGCTTTTGCGCGAAGCCGGCGACCGTTTCAAGTTGCTGGTGATCAGCGAAGTGATGGAAATTTCGCAAATCAGCTTAATGCTGCCCTATGTAGATATTTTTCAGGTAGGCGCGCGCAACATGCAGAATTTCAATCTGCTTCGCGAACTGGGAAAAGAAAAGAAGCCGGTACTGCTCAAACGCGGAATCGCGGCGACAATCGAAGAGCTATTGCTATCGGCCGAGTACATTATGTCGGGCGGAAACTACGAGGTGATTCTCTGCGAGCGCGGTATTCGAACATTCGAGACCTACACGCGTAATACGCTCGACATCAGCGCCATTCCCGTGGTTCACAAGCTTTCGCATCTACCGATGGCGTCTGACCCTTCCCACGGTACCGGTTTGCGGGATAAGGTCCCGCCCATGGCGCGAGCTTCGGTTGCGGCGGGAGCTGACGTCCTCCTTATGGAAGTACATCACGATCCCGATAACGCCTTTTCGGACGGGGCACAGTCCCTGTATCCTGAGCAATTTTCGAAGTTGATGGATGAGCTCAGAATGATCGCGCCAGCGGTTGGCCGAACCATCAACTAGGCTTTTCCGCGCGGACCGCGAGTCAGAGTTTTCAAGGGTCTGCATTTGTGATCGCGTGAACTTTCCATGGCCCTTCGGCAGATCAGCATAATCGGGACCGGACTCATCGGCGGTTCGTTAGGCCTCGCGCTAAAGAA
>JBOGLB010000439.1:0-2903 GCA_050745965.1 Terriglobales bacterium
ATCTTGATCTGCAAAAGCGATCGTGCTCATGAGGGCATTGGCGCTCTGCCGAGAATCGAGGCGCGTGTGTTGCACGACGACCGGCACATCCGATTCGATGACGCTGGAGAAGTCCGTCCCAATTGGAATGGGGCGCGGTTCCTTAAGGTCGTTGAATCGCACATGCTTCGTTCGGCGGGCAGGCACGGTGACCTCGTACGGCCCGACCGCATCTTTGTCAGCAAAAAAGATAGTGATGCGGATGTGGGCGGCCTGGTCGCCGGTGTTCAAGATGCACGCCGTCTCGTGGCTTTTCATCTCAGGTTCTGGGCCATGACTTTGGATGGGAATATATCCCTCTGCGATGGCCCACATTCGTTTGCCAATTGGTTTCATTGTTGTTCTCCCAGCACAGCCGCAGGCATCATCAGGGTCCTAACTCCGGACACACAAAAACCGCAAACAACAAACCCGACAGGCCAACGCATGCTGCAATCTTCGCCTTCTTAGATCAGCCCAAAGCTGGAGACTGAACGGCTTCGCACGTTGGTCAAAGGCGCCATGAACACCAAAATCGCGATCGGCATCGAGGGGTCGCCATAGATTGTCATTTTCTTGTTCCCACAAGCATCGCCAGGGCTGCAATACCCAGGCAAGCGGCGACGCCAGCTTTTTGCATGGATCGTCGGCGTGCGATCTCGCGCTTCCGGACGATATCCTGCTCGGGGGGCCTACCATCGTCATTTACGGAATGGGTAGCAAGTGACAAGACTTCTGCTGTATGCAGAGCCTGCCTACCGGTCAGTTGGGCGATTTGTTCGCGGCAACTAAATCCATCCGCAATCAGGAGAGTAGATAGTTCGGCTTTTCTGACTGCGGGCAACAACACGCGCTCTCCTACCTTCACCGAGAGGTCGTATTTATCCTGTTCAAAACCGAATGAGCCCGCCATCCCGCAACAGCCTGAATCCAGAATCGTATAGTCAAGACCGACCTTCTTGAAAAGTGCCTCGTCGGCTTTCATGCGGATCACCGCTTTCTGATGGCAATGGCCATGGATGAGCGCTTTCCTCTTTAGCGTCGGGGGCGAGAACCCTTTTTCGCGCTCCAAAAACTCTTCGAGAGTGAAAGTCTGGTTTCGAAGCTTCTCGGCACGGGGTGTATCCGGAAACAGGTTCGTCAGTTCATCGCGAAACACCGAACAACAACTTGGCTCCAGAACTACTACCGGTGTCCCACGGTCAATCTCAGGCCCCAACGCGATCAGAATGCGCCGAAGATAATTTTTGGCCATATCAAGAAAGCCATAATCGTAGAGTGGACGTCCGCAACAGAAGTGGGCCTCCGGGACCGAAACTTCACAGTTCACCGAACGCAGGACTTTCGCTGCTGCGATCGCAGTGTCGGGAAAGAAATAATTGTTGAAGGTGTCAGGCCAGAGGATGACGCGGGGGCTTCCTTGGCCGCGGTATTCATCTTTGTGTTTTCTGAACCAGTTCTGAAATGTTTGCGGAGCAAAGGCGGGTATGGTTCGTTGTGACGGAATAGCGGCCGCGAATTTGGCCACGTCGCGCAAGACCGGAAGCTGAGTAAACAAGTTGACGAATCCGGGAGCGACCGCGGCGATCTGGGCCCACTTATCAATCCAACCGAAAGCGTAGGCAGAACGCGGGCGGACTCGTCCTTTCCAATAATGGGAGAGAAACTCCGCCTTGTACGTCGCCATATCCACATTGACGGGACAATCTCCTTTACAACCCTTGCAAGCAAGACAAAGATCCAGCGCCTCCTTTACACCGTCATCCCGCCAACCATCTTCAATCGTTTCTCCGCGCAGCATCTCGAACAACGCGTGGGCGCGGCCACGCGTCGAATCCCGTTCTTCGCGGCTAACCATAAAGCTCGGACACATGGTTGCCTGTTCGCCTGTGCCTGAAAGACGCCGGCACTTGCCGACGCCTACGCAGCGCAGCGTGGCACGCGCGAAGCTCCCGCGATCTTCAGGAAATTGAAAGTGTGTTTCGGGCTGATGCGGCGCATACGCCGGACCAAGCCGCAGGTTCTGGTCAATGCGGTACGGATCAACAATTTTCCCGGGATTCATTTTCCAATCTGGATCCCAGATTGACTTGAACTCGCGAAAAGCTTCAATTAACTCGGGACCGAACAGCTTGCCCAGGAATTCGGCCCGGCTCTGACCGTCCCCATGTTCGCCAGAAAACGAGCCACGGTAGTTAACGATCAAGTCCGTAGCCTCTTCCACGAAACGACGATAGGTTTTGACGCCTTGCTCGCTGTAAAGGTCGAAATCTACGCGGCAATGAATACAACCCTGCCCAAAATGTCCGTACAACGAGGGGTTGTAACCGAATTTGTCGTACAGCTCCCGTAAATCGCGCAGATAGTCGCCCACCTGTTCGGGCGCCACGGCAGAGTCTTCCCAGCCGGGCCAGGTATCCTTTTGCCCGGGCACGAACGCCGTCGCACCGAGTGCCGCCTCGCGAACATCCCATAGGTTCGCTTGTTGCTGCTTGTCTACGAGTAAGCGCATGCTCGGTGGATGCTCTTTACTCCGCAATTCACTGCAGAGCTGTTCGGCAATTTGCTTCGATTCTTGCTGAGACGCTGCGCCAAACTGAACGATCAACCAACCTTTCCCTTCGGGCAGCAGGCTTAAATGCTCGCTATGCAGTCCGCCCTTTTTCTGGACGTTTTCGTAGAGCCGGTAATCGATTCCTTCCAGCGCGATTGGTTTGTAAGGAAGGATTTCCATCACGTGATCGGCAGCCTGATAGACGTCAGGGTAGCCAAGAACCAGGAAAACCCGTTTCGGCTGGTTATAAATCAGCTTGACTTTCGCCTCGAGAATCGTCACGCAGGTGCCCTCGCTGCCGACCAGAGCGCGAGCCAAATTGACCATACCG
>JBOGLB010000440.1:0-5592 GCA_050745965.1 Terriglobales bacterium
GCATACTCGAGATCGAAAGACGAGCGAGGCGCGCCCACTGTCGAATTTGACCAACGATCGAGGTGACCATGCGCAGGATGACGATTGTGTTTTTCGACGCAGGAGGAGGACATCGTAACGCAGCTTATGCCCTCAAGATCACGCTCGAGACTCATCAACATCCCTGGCAAGTTAATCTCCTCAACATTCAGGAATTGCTTGATTCACTAGATGTAGTGCGCACAACCACGGGCATTCGTTTGCAGGACGTCTATAACCTGATCTTGCGCAAAGGCTGGACGCGCCTCACGCCGCAACTCCTGGTGCTGTTACAAGGCGTCATCAGACTGTACCATTCTCGAACCGTTAGAGCATTGCAGAGGCATTGGGACAACAATCCGGCCGATCTTGTTCTTTCAGTGATTCCTCATTTCAATCGTGCGCTTGCTGAAAGCGTCCTCGTGCCGCAAATTCCGTTTGTAACGCTGTTGACCGATTTGGCCGATTACCCGCCGCACTTCTGGATCGAAAAGGAATCGCGATACATTATCTGCGGCACCGAGCATGCGAGACAACAAGCATTGTCAATGGGGCATACCGAAGATCGAATTTTCAGCACCTCAGGCATGATTTTGAGGCCGGGCTTTTACGAAAAGCGTGACACAAAGCATTCAAATGAGAGCCGTTCTTACGAGAGAAAGAAGCTGGGACTGGATCCTAGTCTACCCACGGGCGTCGTCTTGTTCGGCGGGCACGGATCTCCAGCAATGATTGATATTGCCGACCAGTTGGCTAAGGACAATCGCGGCGTACAACTGATTATGCTTTGCGGCCACAACCAGAAGCTTGCGGCCGAATTAAAGAGCATGCCAACCAAACCCCCGATGTTTGTCGAAGGATTCACGTCAAGGGTGAGTCACTTCATGTCGTTGGCTGATTTCTTTATCGGCAAGCCGGGGCCTGGCTGCATAAGTGAAGCTCTGCAATTCGATTTGCCGCTCATCGTGGAATGCAACGCAAGAACGCTGCCGCAGGAAAGATACAACGCGCAGTGGCTTACTGAAAAACGGTTGGGAATTGTGTTGAACGACTTCCATGAGGTTGCATGCGGCGTTCACCAATTGCTGGTGGAACCGGCATTTCAGGAATTCCAAACCAATGCCAGAAACTACACCAATCGCGCGCTGTTCGAGGTGCCGGTCATTCTGAATGAGATATTTGAAAGTGGCATTCCGTATTCCATGACGGCCGCGGGATTTCCTCGAACGCCTCAATGGGCCGAGCCTCACACAGCATTGGCCGGGGTCTGAAATTACAAATGGCCGCATGATGCCTTTCGACGAGTGCACACGAAGCGCTGGCGAGGCGGCAGCACTTAGCCAACACTCGCCGAACCGGAAAGTCGCTCATCACAACACCGTAATCATTTCAGACCTGCACTTGGGGTCAAAGATGAGCCGCGCGGAGGCGGCTCTGCAAATGCTGAGAACCACTTCATTCAGCAGGCTGATTTTGTTGGGCGACATCTTCTCCGATTTGAATTTTCGCAGGTTGAAGAAGGAGCACTGGCAGTTTCTCAGCTACATCCGTAAGCTATCGAATCCCAAACGTGGCGTTGAAGTCGTGTGGGTGGAAGGAAACCACGATCACGGCTTATCGGAACTTATGTCGCACCTGGTGGGTGTCGAGGTGTATCAGGAGTACGCGTGGGAATATTGCGGGCTAAGGCATCTGGCAATTCACGGGCACCAATTCGATTTGTTCGTCGTGAACAATCGCTTGCTGAGCAATGTGTTTACCGCGGTCCATCTGGCTTTACAAAAACTCGCGTTTGGAGAACAACGGCTGGTGCGATTTATTGACCGCTTCGATAGCAAGTGGCTGCGCCTGTCGAGCAAAGTGATGGACGGAGCTATCGCACACGCTCGCACACGAAATGCTCAACGCGTCTTTTGTGGCCATACTCATGAAGCGTTGCAGGTCAAACGCGGCGCAATCGAATACTTCAACAGCGGCAGTTGGACCCAGCCCAGCGCCACCTACATCACCGTTGACGAAAATGGTGTCAGGATCCGCGAATATGACGAAGATTCGCGCGAGATTCGCGCCGAGCCTGACTCTCCCGAAAACGCTTACGAACGCGAAGGCGTAGCCGGTTGACGCTGGACTGGCCACGGTATCGAGATGGTGACTTGTGGCCGCGCGATGTTTCCGGCAACCTAAAGCTGGTCCACCACAAGGTTAAAAATATGCTCCCGATTCATATGAGGATTGACCGTGCCGAACGCGTGCTTCGAATGCTGGAAGAGGATGCTCCGCTGCTTGCGGTACGAGTCTCGCAGTTGACTCCTGAGCGCCAGCAATCCACAAAGAATTACGCAGCGGAGTTAGCGGCTAAAGCTCGCGCCGAACTGGCCGCGCTTCTGGAGGAGAAATCCTTTTGGGATTGGACGGACGCCACGCCACATGCGGCCGACTAGGGGCCGCGAGAAACTTTGGGGCCGGAAATGGTTCAAGTCAGACGGCTCGTTCACCCTCAAATTGGTAATCTGCGGCGGGTACGTGGGTAGCATCATCAACGGTCGTTTCTTCCCACAAGGTGTGATCTCTCAATAGCCGTGACACAAGAGCGGTATGCATTGCGTGGCCTGCCCGGTCTGCTACGACATTCCCGAGGATCGGCTTCCCTAATAGCGCGAGATCGCCAATCAAATCCAAGACTTTGTGGCGCACAAACTCATCCTTAAAGCGGAGGGGAGGATTCTCGATCCCGTCAGTCGTGAGCACAATACAATTTTCGGCGGTCGCCCCGCGAATCAATCCCATATTTCGCATAGACCGCTCGTCAGCTCTGGAACCAAAGGTACGTGCCGGCGCGATTTCGCGTACGTAGTTCCCGTCAGACAAGTCAACGCAAAGAGTTTGTTTGCCGATTAGCGGATGGGGAAAATTTATGACGTAGGAAACGGAATGCGTATCCGAGGGGTAGATCCCGATGAATTTGTCCCCCTCTCGCAATTCGAGCTCGCGGCGAATTTTAAAATATCGGCGCTCACGTCTTTGCTTGCGGATTCCTCCCTTCTGGATCAGTTGAACGAAAGGAAGGGCACTTCCATCCAGGATTGGAACTTCCAGGTTATCCAATTCCAAAAAAGCGTTATCTATCCCAGTCCCAATCAACGCAGAAAGCAAATGTTCAGTGGTTGAAATCAGGACGCCCTTTTTCATGAGGCTAGTTGCATAACTGACGCGGGCGACATTGCGGCTGACAGCTTCTACGTCAAAACCATCAAGGTCCGCGCGCCGAAAGAGAATGCCGGTGCCGGCCGGGGCTGGCAGGATACGAAGCGTGACCGCTGCACCGCTGTGGAGGCCCACTCCCTTGCACTCCGTTGCGGCGCGGACTGTATGTTCAAACTTCAAAGGGGATGAAAGCGCTTTTCGTCACCCTAGATTACGCTGGCCCGGAGCAGACTGGCTGTGGCAAGATAACCACAGTGCGTGGACATTTAGCGACATTGGAATCGCGCTCCTCCAAGTAACTCCAACTAATGCCGCGAGTTACAGCAGGAAACTAGGCGCTATGCGATAAGGTCACTTTCTAGATGCCTCTCTGGATGGCAAGTTTGTGGTCCCGACATTGAACATAGAATCGTTCATTCCTTTGTTATAGCTAACGGACGCTAAAAATCGCTGGTTCGACATATCCCCGTTGTAGTAGCGAGTGACGACAAACGGAGTCATAATACCGTCCGACGGGCGATAGTTATCGTAGCCTTCCTGTTCCACGTTGCGCTGCTTGTCGGTCGGATCGCGCCAGGAAAAACTCTTCTTGACCGGTAAGTGAGTGTTGGAGTCAATATAAATAGTCAAGGCCTGATCGTGGGCGTTCATGATGGTCACCTTTTCGACGGGCTGTTCGTCGGCGACCGTAGGGCCATCATAAAAAAGAGCAACATCCGGTTCGTTGAGCCACTTTCTTAGCACCACATCGAGGGAATACTTCTGCCGGCGAATGTGGTCGGTGAGCTCCTTTGTATCCATCGGACCGATACCTTTGTATGTAATTTCAGCTCCTTTTTCGCCATTAAACACCTCGGCGACGTCGCGCTGTTTTGTGAGTTCGATACGATCCTTGTCGGGATACTTATAAAAACGCCAGAACAATAGCCCCGCGCTGGTGGGACGCCCTAAATGAAAGCTATAGGTGCGGCCCTGCTGGCTGACGTCTTGAATATTCAGATATGCGTTTCCACCAAGCGCCTGGATCATTTGATCAAGCAGGGCTTTCGCCTTTTTCTGATCCTGCTGATCAACCGAAGTTGATGCGTACGACGCAGGGGGACCCGGGGGATTGCTGCCAGACGCGGCAGTATGGGTGGCAGTCTGCGCGAATCCCAGAGCAGGCAGCAGGATTGCTAACAAGAGGTACTTCATGCTTTCCAGTAGTTAGACGCCGTCACTGCGATTCTAGCTGCTTCCGGCCGGCGGATAGAGGAAGACAAACGCGTTAACCAGCCAGGACGGCCCCACCGTTTACGTTCAAAATCTCCCCGGTGATGAATCCAGCATGCGGGGTGCACAGAAAAAGGATCGGTGCGGCAATTTCTGCGGGAGTAGCGACACGACCCAGCGGGATTGTTGCCAGCACTATGTCGCGAGTCTTCGCATTGTTCAGCGTTGCGGCCGACATATCAGTATCAACCCAGCCCGGCGCAACACAGTTTACATAAATCTTATGTGGGGCCAGTTCGGTTGAGAGTCCCTTGACCATGCTGATCAGCGCTCCTTTGGTTGCGGCGTAATCGCAATGCAAGGCTTCCCCGCGTTGCCCCGCTGTGGAACTCACGAGCACAATGTTCCCTCCGGAAGCGGAGTCAATTTTCTTTTGGGTCTTCATCTGACTTACAGAGTGCTTTACCAGAGCAAAAACGCTATCGAGATTGATGGAAACAGTGTTGCGCCATTGCTCGCCGGGCATCTCGTCAATGGGCACTTCTTCAGCAGGCCAGACGCCATGATTCGCCACCAGGATGTCGAGCCGTCCAAACCGCTTGACCCCGGCGGCTACTAATTCCCGCGCCGTATCCGTTCCGGAAAGGTCACACGCGACGGCAGCGCATTTCTCATTTCCCAGTTCTTCGACAAGCCGCTCCGCCTGGGTTTTCCCCTTCTGATAATTAAACAACACTAGAGCGCCTGCTTCCACAAACAAACGGACCGTGGCTGCGCCAATTCCGCGAGATCCTCCGGTGACAAGGGCGACTTTGCCGGACAGCGATAAATTCATCCAAGATTTCCTGGTAAGGTGATTGGAATTACGGATTCGATGATGCCTTCTCTGCCTTCAATTCGCGAACCAGGATTCGCACCAGCATGCCGTCAAATCGAATGCCGCTCATTTTCCCCAGTTCGAGAAGGGCCTGGTCACTGCTTTTCGCGTTGGTAAAGGTGCGTTCCGAAGTCATGTTGACATACGCGTCAGCCACCGAGAGAATGCGTGCCCAGAGCGGTATTTCCTCGCCGCGAAGTCCGGCGGGATAACCGGTGCCGTCAAAGGCTTCGTGATGACATTCGATTGCTTTGACCATCATTCCGCTGCGCGGCAACGTG
>JBOGLB010000441.1:0-3053 GCA_050745965.1 Terriglobales bacterium
AAGACTCGGAGGCCGGGAAGGCAACCTATCCTGCGCTCTTTGGCGTGGACGAGTCGCTGTCGCAGGCCGATGCTCTGATTGAATCGGCGTTGACTTCGCTCAAAGACTTTGGCGCTCGGGCAGAAACTTTGAAGTCCCTCGCACGATTCCTGGTCCAACGGAAGAAATGAAGGGACCAACCAATCTGGGCAATTTCCGCTTTGCACTTCGCACTTCGCTATGCTGCGTCCTCTTGGCGGTGCTTTCGACGGCTTCATCCCCGGCTGACGTAACGGCAATAGCCCATGCCGTGGATAGCCATTACAACCACTTGCGCACCCTGGAGGCTGATTTTGTCGAAATCTACACGGGTGCCGGTTCGGAACGCACCGAATCAGGAACTCTTTGGCTAAAAAAACCTGGCAAGATGCGGTGGGATTACCGTTCTCCGAGGGAGAAGTTGTTTTTGAGCGACGGAAAGCAGGCATGGTTTTACATCCCGGGCGAGCAACAGGCCCGGAAAATTTCGGCTCGCCAATTGGACGATCTTCGATCCCCTCTAGCTTTTCTTTTAGGAAGAAGCCGATTGGATAAGGAGCTAAAGGGGTTATCGCTGGCGACCGATGTGTCTCCTTTAGAGGCCGGTGATACTGTCCTTCGCGGAGTACCCATTGGCATGGAAGATCAAGCAAGCCAGATAGTGCTGGAAATAACCGCGAGCGATCAAATTTCGCGGATTCTATTGGACTGGATTGACGGATCGGTTACCGAGTACAGGTTTAGCAACCAGAAGGAAAATATTCAGGTCTCTGATCGGCAATTTCGGTTTGTCCCTCCCCCAGGGGTTGAAGTCATCGAGGGCGACTTCGCGCAATGAAATGGCATCTAAAGCTGAAGAAGGATTTGCAAATAGCTTTTGATTTCAGTCTTTTACGGGGGGAACTGCGGTGTCCCACCCGGCGTTACTCCGGTACTGGATCGAGACCTTCGGCCACCGGGAACTGTTATCCAGGATGCTAAACTTGATCGGGTTCCCCTCATAAGAATATATGGCCGAATTTCTGATAAAAGTTGCGGATGAACGGGGCCGTTTGGTTCAGCAAGTGGAGAGTGGCTACTCCGAAGCGGAAGTCCGCGACCGTTTCGTCCAACAGGGTTTCCTGGTTTATTGGGTTAAGCCCCGGGGAATGCTTTCGTCAGGAGATTTCAATTTCCGGCGCGGCGGCAAGGTTAAACAATCGTCATTTGTGGTCTTTAATCAGCAGTTTCTCACGCTAATCAAAGCGGGCCTCCCGGTTTTGAGTTCCCTGGATTTGCTGATTAAGCGGCAAAAAGATGCGTACCTTCGTAGCCTGCTTCAGAATGTTCGTGACCGCGTAAAAAGCGGCGAATTGCTCTCTGACGCTTTTGCCGCGCAAGGCGCCTTTCCTAAGATTTACACGAGCACGCTGCTGGCCGGCGAGAAGAGCGGCAATATGGAAGAAGTATTGGCGCGCTTTATCGCCATGCAACGCATGGGTTTGACGTTCAAGAAGAAATTAGTGGTTTCGCTGGTGTATCCGGTCCTGCTGGTTACGGTTGTTTTCTTCATGCTGATATTTCTCGTCACGTATGTCGTCCCACAGTTCGCAAAGCTTTACGAAGATATGAATGCGCAGCTTCCTGCAATCACGGTTTTCATGCTTGCACTGGGCAAACATGCACAACGGTACGGGCCACTCGTTGCGGCGGGAGTGATTCTAGCTCTTGTGGGCTTGTGGCGATGGAAAAGCACCGATCGCGGGGCGGATCGTGTTGACCGCACCCTTCTCGCGGTTCCTTTGCTTGGCGATATATGGCTGAAGTATCAGGTGGCCAACTTCTCCCGTATGCTCTCCACGTTGCTTAGCGGAGGCATGCCCCTCGTTCCATCCCTCGAAACAGCCGGAGCGTCCATGAGCAGCCGGCGCATCTTAAACGGCGTTTCCGATGCGGCCATACGGGTGCGCGAAGGCCAGCCGCTGGCCAAGAGTTTGGAAGATCAAAAGATGTTTCCGGATCTCTCGGTCGAGATGATTGAAGTCGGCGAATCCACTGGAGCTTTGCCGGCCATGCTGAATTCGGTGGCCGAGTTTTACGAAGAGGATGTGCAAACGGCGTTGGGGGCTGCAATGGCCTTGATTGAGCCGCTCATCCTTATGGTAATGGCGGTTGTGGTCGGTGGAATACTGATTTCGCTTTATATGCCGATCTTTAGCTTAGGATCGACGATTCATTAGTGATCGTTGCGCGAACGCCCCAGGGGCTGGCGCAAGGCGGAAAAATGGCGAACGTAGCTGAAAAGAAGTCTGTATTCGTGCACGGCGGCAACGGTGCCGTACCCGGCAGTCATGCCGAGGAATTGGAACGCGCTCGCGACATTGCGCGGCGTTATCGCTGCGAGTTCGTGGACTTGCATGACTTCCAGCTCCACCACGATTTATTCAAGAAAATCCCTGTTCATTTGATGTTCCGCTACAACTTCATTCCCCTGGAAGAGACCAAAGACGACCGCCTAGCCATCGCTATCGCAGATCCCAGCCAACTGATGATGATAGATGAGATCAGTTTGCTACTGAGCAAGCGCATCATCACCAAGGTTTCGACACTGGCGCAAATCACGGAAATTCTTAAGAAGACCGAGCAGTCCAAGCGGGTCTTGGAGGACGCCAGCGAAGGTTTCACGCTTGATGTTATTCATGACGATGACGTCATTAGCGATGAAAGCATTTCCATTGACCGGCTGACCACTCAAGGGGACATCAGTCCCATCATCCGGTTGGTGGATACGACCATTTTTACCGCCTTGCAAAGACGTGCGAGTGATATTCACATTGAAACCCGCGACGACTCCGTCGCCATTAAATTTCGTATTGATGGCGTGCTCACGCAGGCCATGCCGCCCATTGCGAAGGAACACCACTCGACCATCATCTCGCGTATCAAAGTCATGAGCGAGCTCGATATTTCCGAACGCCGCGTGCCGCAGGACGGCCGCTTCCGCGTGAAATATGGCCAGCCCGAGAGGCCCATTGATTTCCGCGTTTCCATCATGC
>JBOGLB010000442.1:0-2411 GCA_050745965.1 Terriglobales bacterium
TTGCCACACGGGGTTGCGTCGGAGGCGAAGATCCCGGCCCGGGGGTTCGTCGTCTGCGACTTCGGTGTTATACTCGCGGGCTACTGTTCGGACATGACTCGCACAGTTCATGTGGGCAGCCCGACGGCGCGAGAGAAACGCGTGTATCAATCGGTTCGTGAAGCGCAACAGGCGGCGATTGAGGCGATCAAGCCTGGCGTCAACGTCAGCGAAGTTGATGGGGCGGCTCGTAATGTGCTGAAGAAGCAAGGTTTAGCTGGAAATTTTACTCACTCGACTGGGCATGGAGTGGGTCTGGAAATACATGAGACACCGCGAATCGCCGCGGGGCAAATCGAGATTTTGCAGGCAGGAATGGTAATTACGATTGAGCCAGGCGTGTACATCCCCAGGAATTTTGGGGTGCGCATCGAAGACATGGTTCTCGTCACCGAAACCGGGTGCGAAGTCCTGACATCCGCAAGCAAGGAATTGATAGTCCTTTGAAGTATCGGTTGAACCGAATCAGGGGCTAATTCCGAGGGTAACAAGAATCCCACCGGACCTATGAACCAAAAAGAAATAAAAGAACTCATTGAATTCCTGATTGAAAAGGATATTGCTGAGTTCGAATTAGAGCGCGGAGACGTGAAGGTACGCATCAAGCGTGGCTCCGAGCCTGTCCATGTCCAGCCGGCGACGCCTTATTTTGCGGTGCAGGCTGCTCCGCCCGCAGCGGCAGTTGACGCCGCGACGGCACCGCCGGTGGCGCCTCCGGTTGCTCCAAAGGAGCCTGAAACGGTCCCCGAGGAGCCGCTGCATATGGTGCGGTCGCCGATCGTCGGCACGTTCTATGAGTCGCCTTCGCCGGGTTCGCCGCCGTTTGTGAAGTCCGGGGATATTGTTGAGGTGGGCCAGCTTCTTTGCATCGTGGAAGCGATGAAACTGATGAATGAGATCGAGTCGGATGTCGCCGGGGAAGTGGTGAAAAAGCTGATCGCCAACGGCCAGCCGATTGAATATGGACAGGAGTTGTTTGCGATTCGTCCGCGAAAGTAGAGTTGGATGCACGGTGTTGAATCGCAATAGATAAACTTCACAGGTGCTGATCGGAAGAGGGTAGTGCCGCCTTTCAGTCGGGCTGTTAAGCGAGATCTCAATTTTTGCGGCGCGCCTGAAGCCGCGCCCAACCCGGGAGGGTGCTACAGAATTTCGGCTCGGCCGATAGCATCACCTACTTGGAGCATCCGGACAGACTGGTATCCAACAGTGGTTCTTCACTAAATGTTCAATAAAATCCTCATTGCAAATCGGGGAGAAATTGCTCTTCGCATAATTTGCGCGTGCAAAGAACTGGGAATCCGCACGGTCGCAATTTATAGCGAGGCCGACCGCAATTCGCTGCATGTTCGGTTTGCGGACGAGGCGATCTGCATTGGTCCACCACAGTTGGCCTTGAGCTACTTGAATATTCCCGCAGTGATCAGTGCGGCGGAAATCGCGAACGTGGACGCCATCCATCCTGGTTACGGTCTATTAGCCGAGAACGCCAACTTCGCTGGAGTGACGGAAACCTGCAACATTAAATTCATCGGTCCGCCACCCGAAATCACCCGCCTGATGGGGGAAAAAGAAAAAGCCAGAGCCATCATGAAAAAAGTGGGCGTGCCGATTCTGCCGGGGTCGGAGGGGATTTTGGCGAATGACGGCGAAGCTCTCGAATGGGCGAAGCAAGTTGGATTTCCGGTGATCATTAAAGCGTCGGCGGGTGGCGGCGGTAGAGGTATGCGAATCGTCCGCAGCGAAGCCGAACTTCCCGCGCTCTTCAAAGCAGCACAATCCGAAGCTTCGGCGGCATTCGGCAACGGCGATCTTTACATGGAGAAATTCATTGAGCGGCCACGCCACATCGAATTTCAAGTTCTCGCCGACGAATACCGCAACGTGGTGAGCTTGGGCGAGCGTGAATGCAGTATCCAGCGCCGCCATCAGAAATTGCTGGAGGAGTCGCCGTCAACCCAGGTAAGTCCGGAACTTCGCAAGCAGATTGGCGACATGTTATCGAAGACGCTTTCTGAAATTGGCTATGTAAACGCGGGCACCGTCGAATTTCTCATGGACGAAGACCGGCAACTTTATTTCATTGAGATGAATACGCGGATTCAAGTGGAGCATCCGGTAACCGAAATGGTGACCGACGTAGATTTAGTGAAGAGTCAGATTTTGATTGCCGCCGGGGAACGCCTTGAAAATGTGTTGCAAGTCCCCATCGGGCATCGCGGACACGCGATCGAATGTCGCATCAATGCCGAACATCCAGAGAAGTTCACGCCTTCCGCCGGGAAGATCACAGCATTCAATCCTCCGGGTGGGACGGGTGTTCGCGTGGATACGGCGGCTTATGCGGAAGGTACGATTCCGCCTTACTATGA
>JBOGLB010000443.1:0-3552 GCA_050745965.1 Terriglobales bacterium
TTCACGTGGAGGACCTTCCCTCGCACACATCGAGTTTCCCCGATGTGCTGCCGGGCTTGGGTGAAAGGCACACATCCTGCAAATGAGAAAGAAGGAACTAAAATCATCAGCATCAATTTAATTGCGGCAAATCGTGTCATTCTGTTGACTCCTCTAGCCTCTTTCCAGTAAGCGGCTGAAGAGAATTGTAGGTCGAGCTTTTCAGGAGTGGGCGGAAGTTGTAGAGAAAATTCGGGAAACTTCCCACAACAGGAACGGTGTCGAGGGGCCAGGTCGCAAACCCGGCCCCAACGACCTCATTAGGAGTAGAAAAGAAGTCAGCTGAAGGACTTAACCGCTACAGCTTCGTCGTCCTTTACATCGAAGACGGTGTAAAGCTTGGTGATCTGCAATAAATCGTGGACTTTCTTCGTGAGATTGAGCAGCTTGAGATCTCCGCCCTGGTTTCGCACCGTGGTGAATGCGCTTACAAGCTCGCCAATGCCTGAACTGTCAATGTAGTTGACATCGCCAAGATTGAGCAGAATCTTTTTCTGTCCCTTCGATAGCAATTCGCGTACCCCGTCACGAAGTGTCACACTGCCTTCGCCTAGCGTGATCCGTCCGCTGCAATCCACGATGGTCACCCCATCCACTTGACGAATACTGGTCTTAAAGTTCACTGGGAATCCTCCTTACCGCCCGCGGCTGATCCGCGACCGTGCTTAACAAGTTTGATTTCAGTGCCCGTGTGGGATGGGTGAATTTCCACCTCATCCATGAACGAGCGAATTAAGAAAATACCGCGGCCTGATGTTTTCAAAAGATTATCGGGAGATAGAGGATCCGGAATCTTCGCCAGATCCAACCCTTTCCCCTGATCCCGAATGGTGATTACCAGATCATTGCCCGTCGTCTCAAAATCCAGATTCACCTTTTTCCGGGGATCATAGGCATTGCCATGAAGGACCGCATTCACCACAACTTCGCGGACCGCCATGGCGATCTGCATGACCTCATCTTCCCCAAAACCGCTTTCCGCCGCGATACGGCTGGCCGTCTGCTCCGCGCTGTCCACCGTCTCAAGTGTCGAATCGAGCGTGTAAGAGACTCGCTGTTCGGTCATAGCTATGGGTGATGTCCGCCAGCCCTATTGTGGCCGACGTTTCCTCCCGGAGCAAGCTCGACTGAATCTCACTAAGAGCGCCCGGATGGCGGATTGGGTAGTTTGCCTTGTGAGTGTGAAAATGTCAACGCAATGTACGCTCCGAAATATTCTCGGATGGTTTGGCTGGCACGGCTGGTTCGTTGTGTATGACGCTGATTGCCCACATGCACGCGAATATGTTACAAGCCAGACATGCGTAAATGGATGAGCGAGCGCATTAAGCGCCGCAAGAAAGATCCGCAAGACAGTAAGACGCAGCCAGCACAGGCTCCGTTGCAGCCCGCCTATTTCGACGGCGGAGCTGCTTCCGCTCCTTCGTCGGATAAAGGACAGCACAGTACCCCGGCAGAGCCGGCTGATATTGGCAATTCACAGGGCGAAAAACCTGAACCCGCTCACTCGGGACGAGTCACTTCCGAGCGCGGATCAGGCGAGTCTGAGCCGATGCCGGTTGATGTAAAGGAAAACGAAGAGCGCGGTCCAGCTAAACTGCCGACGTCTCGTTCCCCGAACCTCGCACCCCGTCAGGGACGCCGCCGGCGCGGACGCGGTGGCCGGGGTCGCAGTGGGCCACGTTCTGCGGCTACGCGCCCGACAGGTGCATCTTCGTCCGAGCCTCCGGTTGCCATGGATGTTTCCGAAGCAGGCCAGTCGGGAACACAACTTGCTCAATCTGGCGCTCCAGCGCAACCTGCTGCGACGCCGCGCGTTCCAAAAGGCGTGGTCGTCCTCGCGATTGGGCTGCCGGGTTCCGGAAAGAGTTCATGGTTCAAGCGCCATAACATCGCGCCGCTTTCCAGTGATTTATTGAGGGCGCTTCTGTTCGACGATCCTACCGAACAGCGATTTCAAGATTTGGTTTTTTCGAATTTGCGCTCAATGTTGAAAGCGCGGCTCATTGCGCGACGCCCGCTCAACTACGTAGACGCGACCAACCTTACCTCGCACGACCGCCGGGGATGGATCAAGCTCGCTCAAGATTACGGATATGAAGTCCAGGCGGTATTCTTCGATGTTCCCCTCGATGTATGCCTGGAGCGCAACCGGAAACGCGAGCGGGTAGTTTCTGAGGATGTGATGCGACGCATGTCGGCAAAACAAAAGCCGCCTACATTCGAAGAAGGATTCGCGAAAATTACCGTGGTCCGGGTGAAGCAAAAGGAATAAAGAAGTATCCGCCTGGCGTGAA
The DNA here is from genome assembly GCA_050745965.1 of Terriglobales bacterium. Classification (GTDB taxonomy): domain Bacteria; phylum Acidobacteriota; class Terriglobia; order Terriglobales; family Acidobacteriaceae; genus PALSA-188. The sequence goes on from JBOGLB010000443.1 coordinate 2,337, forward strand.
AACAGGCGATTGCTCACGATCCTGCCGCCTTCACACGTATTGAAAAGGCCTGCCTCCGCTGCTCTTCCAGAAGTAAACAAGGATGATCACGCTTGCAACGGCCGCATAGGCGCACCACAACGAAGTGAACGCATACCGCTTAACCACCATTACGACCAACAGTATCGCCAGGTTTGCTATTCCGAACGCCACCATGTCCTTTATCTTCGAGAACAAGAGGGAACCGCAGGTCGCGATGACATAGAGAACCGCAACGGCAGTATTGTTTGTCGCCGGATTTATATACACGATGCTGTTGCGTCTTACGAAAATCTGCGTGGGATAGGCTGCCAGTGCCCAAAGTATATAGAGGGCTGTCAGCGTTCCGATGACGAGAAACGGCGCCATCCGTTTGCGGCTTTTTCCGTTGGGTTCAAAGAGAAACACGCTGAGTGGCAATAAAAATGGGAGAATCCCCTGCGCATAGAGCATGAACGCCGCGCCCATGTCGTGGGTAATTTCAGGCGGTAACATGCCGTCAAGCCCGAGCCATACGAAGCCCTCGATGAACTGATGAATTCCAAAGAGCGCAGGGAGAGAGGCAAAGAGAAGCTCGCGCCTATGCTTCACTTTGGTCAAGGTAATGACGCCGACCGTTGCCAAAACTCCGCTGCCTGTAAAATTCGCGGCCGCTGAAAAACACATGTCTGGCCCTCCATCCTGATCTCTATCTTTCACGTATCAGAATCCGCTACTCTTCAATTAGAAATTAGAGCGTTTGCCGAATACTCCACCAGGACCTTGAAGTCCAGGCAGTTGTCCGGAACCAGGACAATGCAATCGTTAAGTGGTAGTGATTCTACCGGAAGCGCCGCAACCAGGTGAATTGCGAGGCGCATCCTTTGCAAGTACGCGACGCCTGCGCGAATCCGGGAGAACCGCATGCGCCTCAATCCGCGATTCTTGACCATAACTTCCGCTGCCCATAAAATCAGGATGGCGGAAGGGATTCCGCTTCTAATCGTCGCGCCTCGTTGCCCCCTCGTTCAATGGTAGGACAGCAGATTCTGGATCTGCCTATCGGGGTTCGAATCCCTGGGGGGCAACCAAACTTCTTTAGAAATCAACATCCGACCACGCCGCAATTCCGCTTTTCATAACATCGTGTAACAACCTGTCGAGCGGTTGCGCCAGTTCCGATTCCGGGAGCGATGGGTCGGATTCGCGTCCCAGTACC
>JBOGLB010000444.1:0-7135 GCA_050745965.1 Terriglobales bacterium
AAATCAGTTTCCCTTGACCAGTTGTTTCGGGCCCTCGCAGATCCCACTCGCCTGAGATTGCTGAATTTAATTTCGGAGGGGGAACTTTGCGTTTGTTATTTCGTGCAGATTCTGGACGCTCCACAGCCAAAGATATCGCGGCATTTGGCCTATTTGCGCAGGGCAGGAATTGTTGCCGCGAGCCGCGAAGGAAAATGGATGCATTACCGGCTGAAATGGCCCGCGAATTCATGCGCCGCCGACATCTTAAAAACTACAATCGCTGCCTTCAAGCGCGACAGAATCCTTCAGCACGATTTGCAAAGCTTGAACAAAGCTTGCTGCGGCGCACAAAGCCTGGTGAATACGCTCGGCGCACCCGCTCCTCTGCTTTCGATATCTTGAATGGTGTGGGACTGATCGAGGATCGTCGCTCCGAACTAAACCGACGCCGCAGACGCAGCTTCCGGTTGGGAATGAGATCCGCGCTGTTTGGACAACTCGACCTGGAACGCCTGCGGAGTCAACGTGGATTTTTTGAGGAATAGGTCGAGCAGCGGATCGTCGGTATCAGCCACCACCTGATTCTGTACGCTCGATTCGTCGCTTACATCCAGGCTCTCGGGCTGAACCATAAGATCAGGAACCACTCCGTTGCTGCCGGTCAGAGTCTGAATAAATCTTTCGACCTGTTCTTTCTGAATACCTGTCTTCTGGGTAAACTCAACACCCATCCCCAACTCCGGGTGCATGACCCTTACTATGCCCTCAACCCTCAACTCGGTTTCGCCCGCACGCATGGATAAAGTTAATTTTGTGCGGACGGGGAACGGCGAGGCAAGTTCCAAATAGCATCCACCCAAACTGAGATCCGTGAGCTTGCACGGTACCGGAGGGTCATCCTTCTCGAGGTCCGGCGAATGACGAGTCAGCCACGCGTTAAGCTGCACCTGTACATCAGCCGGGAGATCAACGAAACGAATTCCAGTTTGACGCTGGGCATTTTCCCAGGCTACTTCACCCGTGGATTGAAAATTATATTCAGTCCCCGGCAGGACAAAACGAACCTTCATACGCGCGCCATTTTTTGGGCGGCGGGTGAGGCTGAGGGCAATCCCGCCCTCACCGATATCCGAGGTTACGGCGGATTGGTCTTCTTTTCCCTCGAAATTCAAGGTCACCTTGATTTCGACCGGAATGCGGTTGTTGCGGCGACGCTCGCGTTTCATTAAAGCTCGGGCAGCCCGAAAGCTGGATTTTGCCCGTTCGACGGAGATGGGAGTGTAAAGAACGAAGTGCGCACCTAAATCGAACGCACTGCCTAGCGCTTTTTGTCCGTCAACAATCGCGACCGCCACGGCACGTTTATTGCAGGGCGCCGAACGCGCACTTTTCAGGACGCTCGAAGCAAGTTGTTCTCCAGTGCAATCAACGATGACAGCTTCGAACCGGTTTCGAGTTAGCTTTTGGATGGCGGCGTCGGCCGTGGGACAGTGCTCCACAACAATTTCAAGCTCGTTCAGCACGCGCCGCAAAACGCGAACGATCTTGTCGTCAGAACACAGAAGAAGCGCTTGCAGATTCATTATGAGTGTCCCAGAGAATAAGGGCGCGCGAACAGACTCTAAACTCAATGTAGGATTCGAGTTACTACCGAGTCAATGAAACCACCACCGCAGAGGATTACGCCGGTAACTAAAAGTGGAAACCCCCGGCAGTGAACTCGACGGCCGAGGCCAGACGCGGAATCAGCGGCATTGACTTTTGTGTAGGAAACTCTGTAGAATCATTAACTTCCGTGGAATACTCGTCAGTCCTTAGAGGTTCGAGGAAGATACTGTCATTTTCGACTGGAGATTCCACCACGGCTTCGGAATCCTTGGGTCAGGAAGCGCAATCTAAACAACAGTTTGTGAAATATATCGAGGACGAGGTTGAATTCTGATGGCTAAGCGACGTGGAAATCCTAACTGGGGCAAGCCGGAACCGATTGGCCCCATCACTCCGACAGTTACGGAGTTCGAACAGGTGGTTAAGGAATATAAGCTTTCTCCCGACCAGTATTTGCGGTCAACTCGTTTGCGGGAGTGGGCGCGACGAAATAAAAATTCCAAATACATTCCCGAGCCTTTGTTGGAAGCCTGGGGCTTTGAAATCGAATCCACGCTATAACTTCATTGAGGGTCGAGGCGAAGGCCGCAGAATATGCGGCCTTTTCCATTTCAGCTGTTTGCTACAATCGCCATATCTATGAAATCAGAGGCACCATTTACCGACGTTGGGACCGCGATTGCGGACATTCGCGCCGGAAAAATGGTCGTGGTTGTGGATGACGAGGCCCGTGAAAACGAAGGAGACTTGACCCTTGCGGCTGAGAAAGTTACCCCCGAAGCCATCAACTTCATGGCCAGGTACGGGCGCGGACTTATCTGCCTGGCGATGACGGAGGAGCGGCTCGATCATCTTCGGCTCGGTCCGATGAGCTCTGAAAATACTTCGAATTACGGCACCGCATTCTGCGAGGCGATTGACGCACGCGACGGCGTCACCACCGGAATTTCAGCGTACGACCGCTCCCGAACTATCCAGGTTGCAATTGATCCGGCGACTCGTCCCGCCGATCTGGCGCGCCCTGGACACGTTTTCCCTTTGCGTGCCCGCAAGGGCGGCGTGCTGGTGCGTGCCGGACAGACCGAAGCCGCGGTTGATCTGGCCCGGCTCGGCGGATTGATCCCCGCGGGAATAATCTGCGAAATCATGCGCGATGACGGGACCATGGCCCGGGTTCCGGACCTTATAGATTTTTGCAAGCTCCATCAGCTGAAGATGCTGACGGTTGCGGAGCTTATCCGTTACCGGTTACAGCACGAGCGTTATGTTCATCGCATCGGAGAAGCTCTGGTGGGAACGCGTTACGGCGAGTTTCGCTTGATTGCTTATGAGAGTGAAATAGACGGCGGAGAGTCGCATGTCGCATTGGTTTACGGAGATGTGGCCACGGCAGAAATTTCTCCGGCGGCGAACGTTCTGGTTCGCATGCACACCCACTGTTTAGTCGGAGATGTTTTTGGATCTACCAGCTGCGATTGCCAGCCGACCTTGAACGCATCCATGCAGGCCATTGCCCGCGAAGGACGTGGAGCGCTTATTTATCTCCATCAGACTTCAAAAGGACTCTCGGTGGACCGCGTGGGCGACCGGACGTCTTTAAGTTTTCACAAGGACCGGAATCCCCTGTCGCAATCCGCACCGGAGCAAGAGCGGAAGACACAGCGGGAAATTGGCATTGGAGCTCAGATACTGTCAGATCTTAATCTGCGCCGAATTCGGCTTTTGACGAATCATCCTCGCCGGGTGGCAGCGTTGGAAGGCTTTGGAATCGAAATCGTGGAACATGTGCCGATGGAATTAGAAAACGTTAAGGCAGTGCGAAGATAGACAGTTGTGCAGAAATTTTAGAATGGCTTGCGGATGACGATCTCGCTGTCATGAATAAAGAACTGCGCAGCGCATTGATCAGATCCGCAAATTACCGGCAGTAAGCCTGCAATCTGCTTGCGGGTGATGAGTCCGAGAGTTCCGCAATTGGGGCACGATAATACCGCCCAATACGGGTCGGCGCTCTCTCCGACCTTTCCGGCGTTTTCCAACACAAAGATTGTTCCGGGCGACATTTGCTCCGGAATCCATTCGGTCAGGATGTCGAGTTCTCCAACCATTTCGCCTCCGCGGGGAAAAGCCGCTTCCTCTTCTGCCTAAGACGCTGCTCTTCTTCTTAAATGCCCTTCGTTCTGCGAGTGGTTCGCTTGCGGGACGCACTTACTGGCTTTTTTTTCATTACGAATCATTACTTTCACCTGGCGCACCTTATCGCTCAGGCAAATCGCCAGCATGGGCTGCCGCGAGTTTTTGAGAATGTCAACGATCTGGGTAGCCGATGTTTCCAGATACAGAGACGAACCGTCGGTGAGTAAGTGGTAATTCGACCTGCCGCTGACTGTTTCCGCGAGGCGCTTTTTAAATTCGCGTTGCAAAAAGCGAACTACTTTTCGCACCCCTTGCAGCGAGAAGCCCCGCCGCCGCAGATCGCAAATTACAGAGACTTCTACGAGGTCATCCATCGAATACAGTCGCCGGTGTCCTTCGCGAAGAGGGACAACAATGCCACGCTCATCCCACCATTGGAGCTGGCGCGGTGAGATTCCCGTGAACCGAACTACATCGCGCGATGTGAAACTTTTCTCCATTTTGGATAGAAATGTTTCAAACAACAGAAATAACTTTTGTTTGAAAGCATTTTAGGCGGGACGGCGCACGTTTCAATGACTGACTAGATGCGGGGGTAACTAAAGGGCTTCCAGGTCAAGCGCATTCGGGATCAGACGCAGGGAATTTGGCAATCTGAATTTGGTAATCCGCCGCCAACAAAATGAACGATCTCCAACCCGTCCCCTTCCGAGAGCGCCGTCTGGGACCATTGATCTCGAGGGACAATACTCCGGTTTAACTCGATCGCGACCCGGTCTTCTTTCATGCCCAGCTGCTCAATAAGGTTAGACAATGAAAGGGGCGCGGCAAGCTCGCGCTCTTGGCCGTTGACTTGTATTTTCATGCAGGAAACCGCGAGCCGCGTACCGGGCAGGCTACGCCTCGACTTTTCTCAACTGGAACTTTCGGGTTGCCGTGCGGCCAGAATAATTCGCTTGCACAAGAACCGACGAATCCGGCAAAGACGATTCATCCACTTCGATCTTCATCTCCGCATCGCCGCCTTCGGTCGTGACCCCCTGATTATAGAAAGGAACGGCGTCTGGCCTCGCGAATCTCACGGTGAGTCGCGCCCCTTCGACTCCCGAACCGCCGTCGGTGACGCGAAGCCGCATGGTCAGGTTCTGATCCGAGTGCACGGAATTCGCATTGAGCCACTGCACATCGAGCTCTTTTATCGCGGCCAAAACCTCCGGACTCTCCCGCTTATCGAGAACGCTGTCGAGCCGGCCCTCTCTGATAGCGTCCAGCACCACCCTATGCTGATCCCGCAATATTTGCTCTTTTTGCTGATCGTTGAATCCAGATTCAGACGCCCGGTCCGCATAAGACTTCGCGCATTTCCCAATGCAACGGCCGCGCACAAAAACCTGGGTTTGCAACAGAAGCTCGCTTTCGCGCGCCTCGCTTTGCACGTGATAAATCGTGTCTTCGTGTTTTATGTCGGTATTAAAACCAAAAATCATAAGATTTCGTTTCGTCCCTACACAAAATCTAACACGTTTGAAAAAAGTTCTTCACAAATGGTCCAGCTCTCTTGACACTAATGGAACTGAAAACTAGTCTAGAGTGTTTACTCAGCCGCAGATTATATATAGCCGGTCTATGCCCGACAATTATTTCGCGAATTACCTGCCATTATTAATACATTTTCTGCTTGCGTGCGCGTTTGCCGGGGCCGTGGTTACGCTTTCCTATTTTATCGGCTATCGGCGTCCCACCCGGGCCAAGATGTCTCCTTACGAATGTGGCATGACGCCCGTGGGCGACGCCCGGGGACGTTTTTCCGTTAAATTCTATCTGGTTGCAATGCTATTCATCTTATTCGACGTGGAAGCCGTTTTCCTTTATCCATGGGCCGTGATCTTACGCCAGCTTAAAATGTTCGGATTCTGGGAGATGCTCGTTTACATAGGCATTGTTCTGGTGGGCTTCTTCTATATATGGAAAAAAGGCGCATTGGATTGGGGAGAGGCGTCGCCCCGTAGAGGTGCAATCTGATGGCTTTGGCTCCCGCCGTCACAGATCTCGATCAACTAAAAGATCATCCTGCAATTGCCACGCTACTTGCATGGAATCCGGCAGCCATAGAGGGCGTCAAGTACGATCGCGACGAAATGACGATCTACGTGGAGCGATCCGCTATCCGTGAGGCTTGCAGTTTGCTCAGGGATGATCCCAATTGCTTATTCAATTACTTGTCCGATGTGACTTGCGTTGACTGGTTGCCGTCAGAGCCACGCTTCGAGGTAATTTATCAACTGCTGTCAATTCCCAAAAGAGAGCGCGTTCGCCTGAAAGTACGATTGGGCGGCGATGGCCCCGCACTGGAGTCGGTCACGTCAGTCTGGCCGGGCGCTAATTATTTCGAGCGGGAAGTTTTTGATCTCTTCGGAGTGCGCTTCCTCGGGCATCCTTATTTGCGCCGGATACTGATGCCCGAAGATTGGGAAGGCTATCCGTTGCGCAAGGATTATCCCGTGGAGGGCTACCGCTAAAGATGGCTCATCTCACCCAAATGCCCGCCCTCGAGCAGGGACAGGATCGCACAATGATCCTGAACATGGGCCCTCAGCACCCGTCCACGCACGGTGTGTTGCGCCTCGTCCTCGAGATTGATGGCGAGAGCATCGTGCGGCTGATGCCCGATATTGGCTACCTGCATACCGGCATCGAAAAAACCTGTGAGGCCAAGTTTTACCACCAGGTGGTGCCGCTTACCGACCGCATAGATTATCTGTGCCCGCTGACCAACAATCTTTGTTATGTGCTAGCGGTCGAGAAACTTCTAGGCCTTGAAATTCCTCCGAAGGCGCAATGGCTGCGGGTAATGCTTAACGAGTTGACCCGCATCAATTCTCATCTGGTATGGCTGGGAACGCATGCCATGGATATTGGCGCCATGACAGTGTTCCTATATTGCTTTCGCGAGCGCGAGGACATTCTCCGCCTGTTCGAGGCGGTGAGCGGACAGCGCATGATGACCTCCTATTTTCGCATTGGAGGCGTCGCGCTGGAGCCGCCACTGGGATTTTTGGATCGCGTGCGCGATTTCGCCAAACGCTTTCCCGCGAAAGTGGATGAGTACGAGAATTTGCTGACGGGAAATCCAATTTGGATGATGCGGACGAAAGGCGTGGCGAAAATTACCGCTGAAGACGCTATCGCTCTGGGTGTAAGCGGACCGACACTACGCGCCAGCGGCGTTGATTTCGATTTGCGCCGCGACATCCCTTACTCTGGTTACGATAATTTCAAGTTCAAAGTCCCAGTAGCCACCGAAGGCGATGTGTTCGCGCGGTACATGTGCAGAGTTCGCGAGTTGCGAGAGTCCATTGCGATCGTGCAGCAGGCCGCCGATGGAATGCCGGAAGGGCCTGTAAAAGCG
>JBOGLB010000445.1:0-6652 GCA_050745965.1 Terriglobales bacterium
ATCTTGAACTCGTCGGCCACGCGCAGATCGTATCCATAGGAAGATAAGCCGTAGGAAATTACTCCTTCCCGAACCTGCTTTTCGGAGAAGGGATTTATCATCTCGTGTTCTTGAGACATCTTGCGAATCCAGCGATCACTTTTCAACATGAGCTTCCTTGGGGAGAGATTGGGTAATTGTGTAATTTGGCAATCGGGTAATTTTAGCAACTCCCGCTATTATTCTCAGCACATCCAGGAACATTTCCTTTGCGACCAAGGTCAAATGCAGATTCCTGCTGCGCTCGGAACGGCAATTTACCGGGACATGTTGGCTACGATATGGTCAGCGAAGGCACTCGTCGAAACTTTGGTGGCGCCTTCCATCAACCGCTCGAAATCGTAGGTTACGGTTTTTTTCGAAATTGTGCGTTCGAGGCCACGCTCGACGAGGTCGGCGGCCTCGTTCCATTGCAAAAAACGAAACATCATTACTCCCGACAGGATCACCGACCCCGGATTAATGACATCTTTGTCGGCGTATTTCGGCGCCGTGCCGTGAGTGGCTTCGAAGATGGCAAAGCCATCTCCGATGTTAGCTCCCGGAGCGATGCCGAGTCCGCCAACCTGGGCGGCGCATGCATCGGAAATATAATCGCCATTCAGATTTGGAGTGGCAAGCACGGAATATTCGTCGGCCCGGGTGACCACCTGCTGGAAAATAGAATCTGCGATGCGATCATTGATCATCAGTTTTTTCTTCCATGCGCCTTTGCCGTGGGAAGCGGAGATCGAATCGAGAACCGCCTTTACTTCTTTGTAAACTGACTGGCGGAAATCTTCGGTGGCAAACTCCAATCCGGGTTCGACCAGCTCCGCATTGGCTTCCACGGATAGACTCGGGTTCTTATCTTTGTTGTCGAGGATCCAGCTCTCGCGCTCGGTTACTACGAGGCTTCGAAATTCTTCGGTCGCGACTTCGTACCCCCATTTGCGGAATGCACCTTCGGTAAACTTCTGAATGTTTCCTTTGTGCACGAGCGTGACGCTCTTGCGGCCGCTCGCGAGCGCGTACTGAATCGCCATCTTCACCAGGCGCTTGGTTCCGGTAATGGAGATTGGTTTGATGCCAACACCGGAATCGAGACGGACTTGCTTCTTGCCGCCTTTCAGCATGTCTTTGTTCAGGAACTCGATTAGCTTTGCGGCTTCGGAGGTGCCTTCTTCCCATTCGATGCCGGCGTAAACATCCTCGGTGTTTTCGCGGTAGATCACAATATCCATGCGCTCGGGATGCTTCACTGGCGAGGGCGTGCCCTGGTAATATTTCACTGGCCGCACGCAAGCGTAAAGATCGAGAATTTGCCGGAGGGCAACATTCAACGAGCGGATTCCGCCGCCGACGGGCGTTGTCAACGGTCCTTTAATCGCAACCCGAAATTCGCGGATGGCGCTGATGGTATCGTCGGGCAGCCAGTTATCGAATCTTGCTTTGGCCTTCTCGCCGGCGAAAACTTCGTACCACGCAACCCGCCGCTTGCCTGCATACGCCTTTTCAACCGCCGCATCGAATACGCGGACCGAAGCCTTCCATATATCGCGGCCGGTTCCATCGCCTTCAATGAAAGGAATAACCGGATTATCGGGAACCTGGTATTGCCCCGCGCTATAAGTAATTGCGGCACCCTTCGACGGTACAGGGACGCCGTTATATGAAGCCGCCATCAAGTGCCTCCATGAATAGTTTTTAGAAATGAGCAGTTTAAAGACGAATAGTTGGCAGACCAATCATTATAAGGGCTTGCGCCGGGTTCGTGAGCGGGGCGACCACGTTTGACAGTTTAGGTCCGCATTTACACCAAAGTCATCGGCAGGAAACTCGGCAGGTCATTTAACTTGAGAGTTCACCGATAGAATTAAAATATGGGTTTTGGGGCGCAAGTTTTTCGGTTAAGTTCGATTGGACTGAGATGCGCGGCTATTTTGATTCTTGCGGTCTTGCCTGCCTCTGCGCAACAGAGCTCGGTTTCAAGTGCGCAACTCTCAATCTCTGGAAGCCAGGCTCCGGCGACGACATCGTACAGAAACTCTGATTCCGCCGGGCAATCGCACCATTTTCTAGACAGAACCAACATCTTGCTCTTCTCGGGAATCGCGGCGGTTCGCGTGCTTGATTACACGTCAACGCGGAATATGCTGGCGCGTGGGCGGGAGGAAGAACTCATCCCCGATGACGTTGTTCTTAACAAAGCAGGATTCGCTGCGCTGGAGGCCGCCGGGGCGGTGACTTCTATCGGCGTCTCATATTTGCTGCATCGGGCTGGACATCACAAACTTGAAAGATGGATGTCTATCGGACATATCAGCGTAACGGGGTTTGGCGCGGCGCGAAATTATGCGCTCGAATCGAAACATCCGTAGGAGCTCTCGCGAGGAAGAAAGCGCGGGAGCTCTGGTCCGTTGGGCAGGTGAGGACATCTGTTCCTAGCCGAGTCGCCGGTTGTAAATTTCCCTCACGTCAGCGAAGGTATGCAACAGTTCTGAGTCGAGGCCTTCGGCGAACTTCGTATTCATGATCTGAGAAGTCAGTTTTTCAGTGGCTTGCCGCGCATGCTCGATTGCGGGCAGCCATTTCTGCACCCTGCCGAGAGACAATCTCACCACGTGCTCGGCTGTGCGCAGCAACTCGGCAGCATGATCCAAGTGGGCCGCATCCGAATTTTGCAAGAAGCCCGCAGCTGCGCATTTCCATAGACGATCGCGCAGGGTGCCTTGTTTGTTGCGAACGTCATGCTTTATCAGCAGATAGCCGGTCAAGAAATCAATATCGTAGGTGCCCCCAGGCGAGGTCTTGAAGTTCGTCTCCAAGCCGTTTGCAGTTTCGAGTTTGTCCCGCATCGCACGCACTGCATCGAGAAAATCCGGCGCCTTCGAATAACGCTGATATAGCAGGTCGGCTGATCGCATTACCTGCTCACCCAGGTCTCGAGATCCCGCAACGAATCGAAGCTTGGTGTACATCAGGGCTTCCCATGGCTGTGCTTCGTGCTCGAAGTAGGTCGCAAATTGAGCCGGGGTGCCTAGCAATTCGCCCGCCCCGCCGCGAGGACGCAAGCGTGCATCTACCGGAAAGATCATGCCGTCCTGCGTATAGGCAGACAGCACTTGCATGATTTCTTGCGCGGATTTAGTCAGCCGGCCCCGACTTCTCTCGTTCGCGCCGATAAAAAGCAAATCAGCGTCGGAAAGAACATCCAGTTCCCGGCTGCCGAGACGTCCGACGGCCATAATCGCAAAATCTTCGGGATTGCCCGCGATAGCCAGGGCGGCGGCAATGGCATCCTCGGCGGCGGCGGTGATGGAATCCAACGATTCGTACACGCTGCAAACGGCGGTTATATCGCGCGATCCCGCGGCAAGAATACAGTGGCGAAAATGCTTTCGCAGCAGCGCCAGTTTTTCTCCGTGGGAGCTGTTTGATTTCGCTATGTACTCGAAGGCTGGGTCCACGGTGGCTCGTCCGTCTCCGAGCGGGCTGGCAAATAAATATGCATTTGCGGCGCGGGGCACGGATTCTCGTATCGCGGTCAGGGTCATAATTTCTTCGGGATAGCGGATCAGTATGTCGGTCAAATAGTCACTGCACTCAAACAATGCAAGCGCACGAATTACTGCTTCCGGGTTTCTGGCAACCTCGGCGTAACTCCGCGAACTTGCGAACGCGGAACTCAGAAAGCGAAATAACTTTCCGCGAGCGTGGGTGCTCATCTTTTCTTTGATTAGGACTCGCTGCAACTCCGGTGCGTCATGTGCCAATCGCTCGACTATTTGCTGATTGGATTGATCGGAACCGTTCGCCTCGGCCTCGCTTTCCAACTTGAATCCCGCATCCGGCGGAGAAATTTGGACGCGACTTTGCTGCTGATAAATCACGCGCTGGTAAATTTCTGCTACCGCCGCCATACGCCGCCGCACCGTGCCAAGCAAGTCAGTGATCTGATATTCCTGCGGCGCGTACCCTTCCATGGAACGTTGCAGAGCGATTAACTCAGGTTGAGTCAACGGCAATTGATGTGTCTGCTGGCCTTGTCTTAATTGCAAGCGGTGTTCCAAATGCCTCAGGAACTCGTAGGCACTGGTGAGCTCGTGAAATTCTCGGCCGCTGATATGCCGCTTATCGTGCAGTTTTTGCAGCGAGAACAGTGTGCCCCCGGACCGCAACCAGGATTCTGCGCCTCCGTACACTCGCTGAAGACATTGCACTAGAAACTCGATGTCCCGGATTCCACCATGGTCGAGTTTTACATCAATGACGTCGCCGGAAGTGCTGTGGGCGGGACGCCGGCGACGCTTTTTATCTAATTTCTCGCGGGCCACGAGGGCGGTTTTAATGGCGGCAAAGTTGAGGCCTTTAGTGGTTTGGCTTTGCTGCGGGAATATTGGGCGTAGCGCATGGTCCTCATCACTAGCATCGCCGCTCTTGACGGTGATCTCAGTATTTGGCTGATCCGTGCTGTTCCCGTACACAACCGGTTGCACACGCCGAATGAACTCCCTTGCCAGCCGAATATTGCCGGCGCAATATCTCAACTTGATCAGCGCCTGACGCTCCCAGTCATGAGCGGTTAATGCGTAATAGCGCAATGCGGTTTCGATGCTGATCGCAAGCTCACCTTCGTTCCCCTGAGGCCGCAGGCGCAAATCAATACGAAAAACGGGTCCCTCGGGCGTCACTCGTGACAGCGTGTCTGTAGCGTGCTGGGACAGGCGAACGAAATATTCGCGATTACTGATGGAGGCGTCAGGCGGTTCACGTCCGTCGCCGAAGATGTACAACAGATCAACATCGGAGCTGTAGTTGAGTTCGTCACCGCCAAGTTTTCCCAGTGACAACACGGAAAAATGCGTATCTATAAGGCGGCCCTCGGCGTCAAGGTGTTGCGCTGTGCCATAGCGTCGTTGCAAAGCGCTTTCAGCGTCGCGTAGGGCTTCGTCAATCAGAACGTCTGCCAACGCGGATATCTCGGCGGTAGTTTCCGCGAGGGGAGCAATCTTGAGCACGTCCCTTAACATGATGCGCAGGTATTCGCGACGCTTGAAGCGCGCGAGCAGTAGAGACACATCGGTTTCAAAGGAAAGCGCACGAAACCGTGAAAGACTTTCCTGAAAGTGACCGGCAGAGAAGCTGAGATCCAGATTTCTTTCCCGCAGAAAAGACTGCAATATGTCGGCGTTCCGGATTAGAGTTTCTCCGAGAAAGCGACTGTGCCCAAAAATAACAATGGCATAGTGAGCCAAAACATTATGCTGATTTAACAGTTCTGTTATTTCCGTAGGCGACTCACCGATCAGGCGATCAAATAGAATGAGCGCCGAATCAGGGTCAGGAGATTCAGCCAGCAATGATGGCAGCGCGCCCGCAAGCGCGGGCGATATATGCTTCGTTACCTGAGAGAGGATTGACGCCGAGGTTTGCGGATTTTGAAATGCGATTCCAGCCACCCGGTCAGAGACCAGGTTTAAGGAGCCGGCAACTGACCGGCTTCGATTTTCCTCAAGCCGCTCATTCTTGTCGAGGGGTCGCTGTGGATGAATTGTTGGCTCCGAAGGAATCAAAAGAGCTGGTTCGGAAATTCAGCATAGCATGGGGCCGGATCGGCAGCGATGACGGCTGCAAACGAGCGGGTCACCATCGTCTGGTTCCAAAATATTTTCTTACACCGATGGTGTTATAGCGTCCCCACGGGCCATTGTTTCCGAGGTCCGCAGGGCCGAGATTTCGATTTCTTGCGCCCAGCCGATCAAATAAAAAGTGTTGGGTGAACCGGAATTCAAATCCCTTTCCAAGATAAATTCCCGCGCCCCATGAGTGCTCGACGCCGATTGCATCGAAAGACCATGTGTAAAGGGCTTGGGGAACGTTTTTTCCGAACAGAAAACGCGGCTCGCCATAAACCATGAATCTTCGGAATTGTCCGCGGCCAAATGGGCGCACCTCGAGCAAACCGGAGAGCATGTAGCGCGCGAATTCGCTGCATGGGGCATTGCTGCCTCCATCCGCTCTCGCATCGGCGTTACACAAATTAGGATCAATCTCGTTGTGAGGAGGAGCAAGGTCAAACTGCGCGTATCCCCAGAAAGTATCGCTGGGAAAAAACATGCGCCCCGATCCGTCAGTGACGGCGGGCTCTTGAGCACCGGCAATTCCGCAGATGGTAAGACAAATCACAATCCAAAGCAGTTGCTTCATTGCGCCTCCGAATACGGGATAAGTGGATCACGAGTGCGGCACATTGTACCTCCAACTGAGACGACGGGTGCTTGTTGAGGATGGTGCCGCTATGACGCAGGCTGCTGTTGAGTCATGCAGTGGATGGCGCCAAATCCCCAAATGAGATCGCCGCAATAAATTCCGACTACTTCGCGGTCAGGGAAAACATCGGCCAGCGCGTCCAACGCGATTCGATCATTGGGGTCGTTGAACACAGGAACAAGAACGATGCTATTCGCCACGTAAAAATTTGCATAGCTTGCAGGCAGGCGGCGCTGATCAAACAAAATAGGGCGGGGCATGGGTAGCTCGACGATGGCTAGTTCCTTTCCGTCCTGATCGGTGGCGGCGCGGAGGCGGCGAATATTCTCCCGCAAAGGCTCATAGTTCACATCGTTGGGAT
>JBOGLB010000446.1:0-2772 GCA_050745965.1 Terriglobales bacterium
GCCCGTTCCTCGCGGCTTCGAAAACGTGAAACCGGGTGGGCGCCCTTGCAACCGCAAATCTAGCGCCTTCAATTCTGTTTCCCAGAACTGCCTTTAACTTTAATCGCCACCACGGTCTGATCGTCGAAGGTTTCCACGCCCAAAGCATGCTCCGAGGCAGCTTTGAACAGCGAATTTACGACTGACTCCGCGGAATCTTCTGAACACTCAGAAATTATCTTTTCGGCCCTGGTCCGCCCGAACAACTCTCCTTTTATATTTGTGGCATCCAGAATGCCGTCGCTGAAGAAAACAAACATGTCGCCGGGATACGCTTTGAACGAAAGCTCGTCGTATTCCGGGTCTTCAAACAAGCCCAAAGGCATCCCCGTCGCCTCGATTATTTTGACCTTACCGTCGTGGCAATACACAGGACGCGGCAAACCCGAGTTCGCGACCTGAAGAGTGAGCGCCACGTCGTCCCAAACCGCATAAATAATTGAAACGAACTGCGCCTCGATTTTTCTTTCAACCAGCGAGTAGTTCACCGCGGATAACATTTCCGCCGGACGAGGCTCGATCGGAGCATGCGACCGAAGTATCCCACTGACTAGCGCGGCAAAAATTGCCGCCGGAGCGCCTTTGCCGCTGACGTCGCCAATCACAAGCGCGGTCCGAGATTGCGAGTAGCTCACGAAATCGTAAAGATCCCCGCCAATCGCTCTCGCTGGAATAAATCTCGCGGCTATTTCCAGGTTAGCAAGCTTGGGGAGCGATTGCGGAAGAAGCCGGAACTGCAATTCACGAGCCATGGCCAAGTCACGCTCCAGGCGCTTTTCCTGGCGCGCGATTTCTTCGTAAAGTCTCGCGTTCTCAATGGCGATCGCCACCTGCGCCGCGAGCGTCGCAATCGTGCGCTGATGATCTTCAGTGAAAAACCCTCGCCGTGTATGTTCCAGGTCCAGTACTCCAATGACCTTCTCTTTGTAAATAAGCGGAACCACCAGCTCCGAGCGTGTCTCAGGATTGGTCTCAATGTAACGAGGCTCTTTCTTAACATCCTTAACCAAGACTGCCTGACGGTGGCGCGCGGCGTATCCGACAATCCCCAGTTCCAGCGGGACATCGTGCTTGAGCTGAATATTCTCTTTGAACCGCTGGGAAAAACGGTGCTGCAACTTCTCTCCGCTGGCATCGAGGAGCAGAATGCTGAACATCTGATAGTCAATCAGGCGGCTCAACAGCTCGCCAATGTGCTTAAACAGTTCATCCAGATTCAGTATGGACGTGAGCTCACGCGCAATTTCATTCAGCAGCAACAGCGTGCGCGCCTGCTTCGACATGCGTGTGTGTAGGCGGGCGTTCTCGATTCCGATCGCCATCCGCGATCCGATTAGCGAAAGCAGTTGCTTATGTTCCTGGGTAAAGTGATTCGGCTGAACCGACTCGATGTCAATGACTCCAATGACACGGTTCTTCACAATCAGCGGGACCGCCAATTCAGACCGCACTCCCGGAACTGCCGAAATGTACTGAGGCTCCTGCGAGACATCCTGAACCAGAATCGCCTCACGCCGCTGCGCGGCGATTCCGGTCACGCCTTCGCCTACCTTGATATTGAGGCGTTCCGCCAACTCCGCGGGATAACCTACCTGGAACCGAAAGCGCAATTCCTGTGTCTTCTCATGCAGCAGAAGGATCGCGAAAATCTCATAGTCAATGACTTTGCGCACAAGTTCGGCCACCCTTCGCAAAGTGGTATCCAGATCGAGGGTGGTGTTGACAACGTCCGCTACTTCGAGCAGCAGCGGATCAACATGCGATTGAACATCGTTAGCAGTGGAAGCCATTTGTATATTTTTTAATCATATCAGTCACTTTACTTTGGCCTGTTTGCAAGGCCGCTTCGGGCACAATTTGCCTCATGTTAAACTCAAATCAAGCTCTGCAAATGAGGAAAACACGGTGAAATTCGGCGTCATCATTTTCCCTGGGTCCAATTGTGATCACGATGCTTACTGGACAATTCAGAACGTCGCAAAGCAGCCCGCTACAATGCTTTGGCACGAGTCGCATGACCTTCAAAACTGCGATGTCATCATCGTTCCGGGCGGATTTGCTTATGGCGATTATCTACGCACCGGGGCAATTGCCAAATTTTCTCCGGTAATGGAAGGAGTACGCAAATTTGCCGACGCGGGTGGGCTAGTGCTGGGAATCTGCAACGGCTTTCAGATTCTGTGCGAATCGGGCCTGCTTCCGGGGGCGTTGTTGCGAAATGCAGGACTCAAATATGTTTGCAAACCGGTGCACCTGCGAGTTGAAAATGCCGACACTGCTTTTACCAATGCTTGCCGCGCACATGAAGTTTTGACCATTCCCATCGGCCACATGGAGGGTAACTACTTCTGCGATTCGTCCACTCTCGATTCGTTGAAGCGAGAGAACCAGGTTGTGGTCCGGTATGCGCGCGCAGACGGGCAAGTCACCGAGAGCGCGAATCCAAATGGATCATTGGATAATATTGCCGGCATCTGTAACCCAGGCAGAAATGTTTTGGGGATGATGCCGCATCCTGAGCGTGCCAGCGAGCCCGAACTTGGAGGCACGCAAGGCTTTAAGATCTTCGAATCTTTGGTCGGAGCAATGGCGGCGAAATAATTAGCGGTTCTTGTCTTGCCGGTTCTCTTTCATACAAATCTTTACAAAATTGACCTTGATTGAAGGAGATTGCGGCCATCTTAGTTGTCAGCGTGCATGGGAAATCGAAGCTGTTATAGTACTCAACACACG
>JBOGLB010000447.1:0-7339 GCA_050745965.1 Terriglobales bacterium
TTTTCCACCAGCTTCTTCAAACCGAAGCGAGGAAATTGTACAGTAATCTTGGCCTCTTCACCGTCGCCCTCGCGCTGGTAAACCGTGCCCTCACCATATCTGGGATGCTTCACCTTTTGCCCCGGACGGAATCCTTTCTTTCCCTTCGGCTCCTCGACCGGCAATTTCGGCAGGCCGAACTTCTTTCCGCGCGACGAAAAAAACTCCGCAATATTCTCAATCGAGTTATAACTTTTCACCGGAGTTGCCCGGCGTTGTTTATTCTGCGCCGCCCAACTCGCGCTCTGGTCTTCATCCTCGTAGGCATAGTGCTCGTGTGGCGCGAGTTCGTGTGGCGCGGGCGCCCCCGCCCGCGGCCTTTGACCTTGACTCGGCGCCCCCGCCCGCGAAGCACTTCGGTGCCGCGATGCATCCCCTAAATTCTCCACCAGTTGTCCCGGAATCTCCTCTAAAAATCGCGACGGAATGCTAGCCTCCGGCAAGTCAGTCCCATATCGTCGCCGGTACACCGCCCGGGTAAGAATCAAAGTATCCATCGCCCGAGTCATCCCCACATAGCACAACCGCCGCTCCTCCTCAACGTCATCCGGATGCAGAAAAGTTCGCGAATGTGGAAACAATCCTTCTTCCAATCCACACAAAAAAACGAGCGGAAACTCCAATCCCTTGGCGGCATGAAGAGTCATTAACGTGATTTGCGATCCGGCGTCGTAAGAATCCGCATCGCTGACCAGAGCCGCGTGATCCAAAAACTGATCGAGGGTCTCGCCGCGATCGCGAGAGTCCATCGCGGCATTCACCAGTTCGCGCAAATTCTCAATTCGCGAATACGACTCAGGAGTATCTTCCTCTTCGAGCAGATTGATGTACCCGGTGCGATCGATCAGAAATTTGAGGATCTCCGCCGTGTTCGCCGGTCCGCCAGGAGTTCGAAAGCCATCGAAATTACCGTCTGACTTCGGCGCATCTGAAGGCACTGTTTCTTCCTGCGAGGGCGCATCATCAAAGGCTCCAAAATCGAAAGCCATAGGGTCAAACAGGGCCTCATCGTCGGCCGCCTCGACATCTGCTCCCTCCGCCGTTCTCAGAGTTGTCGCCTCATCTGCCGAAGACCTGGCCAGCCTCTCAACGTAGGTACCAGCCAGCATCGCGCGCGCATCTTCAATCAAATCTCGAAAGCTCTTCAGCGCAGCCAAGGCTCGCGGAGGCAAAAGCTGACGTTGAATTGCCTCCGTAATCGAGCCCCATAATGAGAGTCCGGTCTCAAGGGCAACTCGCTCCAGCGTTTCCAGCGTCGTTTTCCCAATTCCACGAACCGGTGTGTTGATAACTCGCAGAAGTGAAATCGTATCGTCCACGTTATGGATGACTTTCAGATACGAAATCATGTCTTTGATTTCCGCGCGTTCGTAAAACGAAAAGCCTCCGACCACGTGATACTTCATCTGATACCGCCGCATCGCCTCTTCAAACAAGCGTGACTGCGAGTTAGTCCGATAAAGCACCGCAACCCGCGAATTCTCGCCGCGTTCAGAGGACTCCCGCAGAAATTTCGAAATCCGGTCGGCAACAAACAAAGCCTCGTTCTCTCCATCAGGCGCTTCGTAGTAACCGATCTTTGTTCCTCCCTGCCGCGAGGTCCACAGATTTTTGCCTTTCCGCTGTACATTGTTCGCAACGACCGCCGAAGCGCCCTGCAAAATGTTCTGCGTCGAACGGTAATTCTGCTCGAGCCGAATGATTTTCGCCTCGGGAAAATCCTTTTCGAATTCCAGAATGTTGCGGATATCAGCCCCGCGCCAGGAATAGATAGACTGATCTTCATCTCCCACGGCGCAAACATTGTGCCGCGAACCCGCCAACAACCGCATCAACTCGTACTGCGGGCGGTTCGTATCCTGATATTCGTCCACCAAAATGTATTGAAACCGCCGGTTGTAATATTCGCGAATTTCACCGGCGGCCTTCAGCAGCCGTACTGCTTCGAGCAGTAGGTCATCAAAGTCCAGCGCATTTGCCTTCGCCAATTCCTTGCGATACTCGGCGTAAATTTGCGCGACCCGCTCCGTCTTGGGATCGGCCGACTGCAAATAAACTTCCTGCGGATTGAGCATGTGGTTCTTCGCGTGGGAAATGTGCGATAGCACGGCTCGCGGCGTAGTTTGCTTGTCGTCAATGCCAAGCCGCCGCATGACGGACCGAACCAGTTGCTGCTGATCCGACTCGTCGTAAATCACAAAATTCTTCGTATATCCGATAGGAGGAGATCCTGGAACGGCCGACGGAATTCGCATCGCTTCAATGTCCCGCCGCAGCATTCGCACACAAAACGAATGAAAAGTTGCAATCACCGGCTTTGCGATGGAGAGGCCGCCGACCAGTTTCTCAACCCGCTCCGCCATTTCAGATGCAGCCTTGTTGGTGAACGTCATCGCCAGAATGGATTCCGGCATCGCCCCCAAGTTCTCGATTAAATGGGCGATGCGGAAAGTAATGACGCGCGTTTTCCCGCTGCCCGCGCCGGCCAAAATCAGCACCGGCCCTTCGGTAGTCTCTACGGCCTCACGCTGCTGCGGATTGAGTTGATCGAGGAAAGACAATAATCAATGATATCGCTTTTGCCTGTGTGGCGCGGGCGCCCTCGCCCGCGGCCTTTGACCTTGTCTGAAATGCTCGCGTGAGGACGGCCGTCCCCCGGCTGTTCAGGCCGAGCAAAGTTCGGCAGCGCCGTAGACTTGTGCTCCTGAGGCAGCGGATTCGCCTCCCGGAAGAATTCCAACGAAGAACCAGTGTATTACCGCCGATGCTATCCTTGAGCGCGCTAGAAAGTAATGCCAACGACGTTCTTCTGATAAAGAAGTCAGAGAATCCTCCCATTAACCATGGTTTACACTCTCATGTATACTTGCGCTAACTCGAATCACACGAATGGGCGACGTTTCACAAATGCGGCCGCAAGACTCTATCGCGGTTGGCGATGAAGTCGCCATCACCCACGAAGACGTTGACCGCGCCCACGACCGCGTCAAAGTCTCAGCCGCGCGCGCCCGGCGTGGCTTTTTCTCCTCAACTCGCCTGCTCTGGCTGCTGCTCGGCCCCGGCGTTCTCGTCATGCTCGGAGAGAACGACGGCCCCAGCATGCTCTCCTATGCCGCCACGGGGGCCAAGTTTGGAATCGGATTCTTCATTCCCTTCGTAGTGCTTACGTTCGGTATGGCGATTGTTGTACAGGAAATGACGGTGCGCCTCGGCGCGGTCACGCATCGTGGACATGCCGAACTGATCTTCGACCGCTTTGGGCCGTTCTGGGGATGGTTTTCGATGACCGACCTCGCCATCGGCAATTTCCTGACTCTCATAACCGAATTTATCGCCATACGCGCAGGCCTCGGCTTTTTCGGCGTCCCTCCGTGGATCGCAGTCGTCATCGCCCTCGTCATTTTGTACTCGGCGCTCATGACTCACCGCTATTGGACTTGGGAACGAATAACGCTGGCTGCGGCCGCATTCAACCTTATATTCATTCCTGTCGCGCTGTTGACCCATCCCAATTGGCACTCGGTCAGCCATTCAGTTGTCACATGGCAGCCTCTTCCGGGTTTCAATAAGGACACCCTGCTCATCGTGCTCGCCGATATTGGCGCCACGGTTACGCCCTGGATGCTGTTTTTTCAGCAAAGTGCGACCGTTGATAAAGGACTCACCACGAAAGACATCCGTTTTGGCCGCATAGATACTGTGTTAGGTGCGGCTTTGGCAAGCGCCGCAGCCGTGGCCACTATTTTGGCAACCGCACCTTTGTTTGCCCACCAGATGAGCGCCGGGAATTTCCAGGCGGCCGAATTTGCGCAAGCGCTGGAACCGATTATCGGCCGCTTTGGCGCATCCTTATTCGCGCTGGGGATGGTCGAGGCCGGAATCGTCGCCGCAATTACGATTTCAACTTCCTCGGCCTACGCATTCGGAGAAGTCACACACCAGCCACACAGCCTCAATCTTCCGATGAAAGAAGGAAAATCTTTCTACGCCGTATTGTCATTGTGCGCAATAGCTGCTGCGGGAATTGTCTTGATTCCGGGACTGCCGCTCGTCTATGTCGTCCTGCTCGTGAACGTGGTTGCGGTTCTGGCCATGCCCCCCGCGTTGGTCTTCCTATTTATGCTGGTGAATGACAAAGAAATTATGGGTGATCTTGTTAGTCCGCTTTGGGCAAACATACTTTCGACTGCGGTTGTATTGGTCTTGACCGGTGCCGGCGTGTTGTTCGGAATCAGCATCATCGCGCCGAACATCTTCGCGGCGTTGGGGGGCAAGTAGTCTGTGTCGCAAAGAATGGACCGGTCCTCAGCCGCGCAGCGGCGGCCGATAAAAGCCCAGGACGTAGTCCTGGGTAGCAAAAGCAAAAAGAAAACGCGATCCAAAAGGGTCGCAACCCGAGTTGCGACACTGACGACGCGTGGGACCGGAGATGCCAAGCAGGAGACGTTCAAATGAACAAAAAAGATGAGCAATTGAATCCAAGCTCGGACCAACGTTGGATTCTCGCTTCGCTCGAACACGATCAGCTCGTAAAAGCAAAAAAGCATCACATCCCCCGCCGCGTTTTGAAAGGCCCAGAACTACTGGTACTGTGGTCGCTGCGAATCTACCTCTTGTTCATGGTGACCGTAGTCGTCTATCAGGTCTGGATCGGTGCGCGCTAGGCTCTGTGCAAACTAAAATTTTCGGCGTAACGGAGAACAGAGTGCCGCTGTGTTAAGCCGCACTGTCATTGCCGTTGTATGAGCCTATGACGGTTGACTTTAGATATTTGACTAGGGATGCAATTGTCACGGAGACAAGAAACAAAACGGTAATCTACGACGTATTCTCGAATGGAAACTTGGGCGGACCTCGCTGGATTTACTCATATCCTTTTGAATACTGCCGCCGGGCTGAAACAGACTCGGGAAAAAGTCCTTCTCGCGGATCAACTGACTTCGGCGGCTAGAGCCAATGTTGAGAATGAGCGGGTTATCGCAGCGGTGAACCGCTACGCCACCCAAAAAACAAACGCAACTGTCGAGGTTTTTCCGCAAATTGTGAAAGCCGCGCTGCGGCACCAAGGGCGAATGTGGATTGTTGAGTTAATCGCAATCGGAAATGTGAAGCGCCGCATCTTTCGGCAAATAACTTTTCCGCCAGAACCAATCTTCCATTGCATCTTTTAGCTTGTCCAAGGGAACGCTCGTTCCGATTTCCATTATGCCGTCGGCAATGGGAAGAGTGTCGTCGAAAATGCTAGCGTTCGTGAAGCTGCGCATGGAGAAATTGTCCAGCCACTTGATAGGGCAGGGAAGGCGGTTGCCGCCGTGTTCGTATTCGACGCGGATCTTGCGGGCGAACATCCCGCTGATTTAATCACAAATTTATCGTCGGAGCGGGACCGCAGAAATTCTATTTGCAGGCAACTGCGAGTCACGTCGCGCGGATGCGCCCGGCGGCTGAGATTCAGTTCATTGCAAAGGTGGCGATCAAGTGATAGTTGCGGCCTCAGCTTCGAAAGATCTCCGCTCATGAGGAGCTTCAACGAGCCTCCCGAATCCGCGGGGCTGTCGAGACAAAAGCTATTACAATTCCTGGCGTTGAATCCCGACATCCGTCATTTCATCTAATAAATTGAGAGAAATTTTATGGGGAACACATTTAAGACCGCTTTCTTGCTCACCGCGATGACGCTGTTGCTGATGGCGATCGGCCGGATGCTCGGCGGTGAGAATGGCATGTTGCTGGCATTGGGGATTGCGGCCATAACTAATTTTGTCGCCTATTTTTATTCGGACAAGATTGCTTTGGCATCCTATCGGGCGCAACCGGCTACGCGAGAGGATTTGCCCCGGGTTTACAGCGTGGTGGAACGGCTCACGCAGAAAATCGGAATTCCGATGCCGAAGATTTATGTCATTCCAACTGACTCGCCGAATGCGTTTGCCACCGGGCGCAACCCGGCTCATGCTTCTGTCGCGGTGACGCAGGGCATTCTTAACTTGCTTAACGACGAGGAACTTGAAGGCGTTCTGGCGCACGAACTTGGGCACGTGAATAATCGCGACATTTTGATCAGCTCGATTGCGGCGACCATTGCGGGAGCGGTGACATTCTTATCGCGCTTTGGCTTCTTTTTCGGAGGCGATCGGGAAGACCGCCAGGGCGGAGGAATGGGTGGTCTGTTGATGCTGATTCTTGCGCCGTTTGCGGCGATGTTGATTCAGTTAGCAGTATCCCGCTCGCGCGAGTATCAGGCCGACGAGACAGGCGCGCATTTCACGGGGAATCCTTATGCGCTGGCGAGTGCATTATCGAAGCTGGACGCGTACTCGAAACGGGTGCCTATGCTGGCAACGCCGTCAACAGCACATCTGTTTATCATCCAGCCGTTTCTTGGGATTAATTTCGGAAGTTTGTTTTCGACGCATCCGCCAATCGCAAAGAGAATTGAACGGCTAACGGGAAGGCCAGCGGAGTTTATGCAGTAAGGGCGAACCGCTCGCCTGTGACGTTGGTAACATTTTCATTCGTGATAGCCCCTTTCCGCGCATAGTAGAATCAGTCTGAATGACGTCTGAGAACGTTACTGTTGCTTTTCACCGCGCAGCATTGCTGGAGAGCACGCTACGAAAAGTGATTCGCGGCAAAGATGATGTCGTTCATCTCGCGCTTATTTCCATTCTCGCGCGCGGTCATTTACTCATCGAAGGGGTTCCCGGCGTAGGCAAGACCACGCTGGCACAGGCCGTGGCGCGCGCTCTCGATTGCAGCTTTAAACGCGTGCAGTTCACCAGCGACATGTTGCCCTCAGACCTTTTGGGCATTTCGATTTACTCAGCGGCCGAACAGCAGTTCGAGTTCAAACGCGGGCCAGTATTCACCAATGTGCTGCTGGCGGATGAAATCAACCGAACCACTCCGAAGACGCAATCGGCGCTGCTGGAAGCGATGAATGAGGGGCAGGTAACGGTGGACTCGAATTCTTATCTGCTGCCGCAGCCATTTCTGGTTATTGCAACTCAGAATCCGTCGGAACATCACGGGACTTATCCTCTTCCGGAGTCACAATTGGACCGATTCCTGATGCGTGTGAGCATGGGGTATCCGGATTCGAAAGCCGAGCGCGAAATTCTTCGGTCAGAAGCGGGAACGGCACAGTTGGAATTGCTGGAACCAGTACTCAGCGGCGCCGACATTCTGGAGATGCAGGAAGCTGTAGGTGAAGTAAGTGTAGATGAATCGCTGGTCAGCTATGCCCTGTCAATCGTGGCCAAAACGCGGGACTCGGAACAGTTCTCACTGGGAGTTTCGC
>JBOGLB010000448.1:0-7135 GCA_050745965.1 Terriglobales bacterium
GCCAGTTCCTGAGCTTTGCGTTCCGGACGGACGTTAAAACCGATAATGATTGCGTTCGACGCGGATGCAAGAAGCACATCGCTCTCGGTAATCGCGCCGACACAGGAGCGCAATACTTTCAGGCGAACCTTTTCATTCGATAACTTGCCCAGCAAGTCGGTCAAGACCTCGACGGAGCCGCCTACGTCGCCCTTCAAAATAATATTCAGTTCCTTCATGCCGGCAGTTTTGATCTGTTCCGCCAGGCCTTCCAACGATACGCGGGAAGTTTTGGCCAGAGTGGCCTCACGGAATTTTTGCTCGCGATATTCGGAAACCCCACGCGCCTTGTCGCGATCCGCGACCACCACAAATTGATCCCCCGCCTGCGGCAGCCCTTCCATGCCCAGGATTTCAACCGGAGTTGAGGGCGGCGCTTCATCGAGCTGATGCCCCCGGTCATCGAACATGGCGCGCACTTTTCCATAAACGTTTCCGACTACAAAGTTATCGCTGTTCCGCAGCGTTCCGTTCTGCACCAGGACAGTG
This sequence comes from Terriglobales bacterium, assembly GCA_050745965.1. Classification (GTDB taxonomy): domain Bacteria; phylum Acidobacteriota; class Terriglobia; order Terriglobales; family Acidobacteriaceae; genus PALSA-188. The sequence goes on from JBOGLB010000448.1 coordinate 529, forward strand.
GCAACGGGGCCGCGTCCGCGATCAAGTTTTGCTTCCAGCACCACGCCGGATGCAGGACGATCGGGACTCGCCTTGAGATCCTGAAGGTCGGCAACCAGGCAGATCATTTCCATAAGCAGATTCAAATTGGTTTTCTGTTTTGCGGAAACATCCACGAATACTGTCGTGCCGCCCCACTCTTCGGGCATAAGCCCGCGATCAGAGAGTTGCTTCTTGACGCGGTCCGGCAGCGCGTCCGGCTTGTCAATTTTATTTACCGCGACAATGATTGGCACTTCCGCCGCGTGAGCATGGTCAATCGCTTCGACGGTTTGCGGCATGACTCCATCGTCGGCTGCAACCACAAGCACAACGATGTCGGTGGCTTTCGCGCCCCGCGAACGCATGCGAGTGAAGGCCTCGTGACCGGGCGTGTCCAGAAATACAATCTGGCGGCCAAACGCGGGCGATTGCTTATCCTGAATCGTAACTTTGTAAGCGCCGATGTGCTGCGTGATGCCGCCCGCTTCGCCTCCAGCAACGTCGGTTAAGCGAATCGAATCCAGCAAAGTAGTTTTGCCGTGATCCACGTGACCCATGATAGTGACGACCGGCGGGCGCGGCACACCTTCCGAAGCCACACCCTCCTCGCCGGCGGCAGACTCGGCAGTATCTTTGGCGGCTTGCTCTTCAAACGTGATTACATTCGTGTCAGCGCCGAAGAAGCGTGCCATTTCACTCGCCAGTTCTGTATCGAGTGTCTGGTTAATCGTCGCGAATACCCCGCGCGCCAGCAGTCGGGCAATCAGATCTTTCGCGCGAATCTCAAGCTTCTCCGCGAGATCTTTGACGCTGATGCCTTCGGTAATCGTGATGCTGCGAGTGATGGGCTGCGGCTCGTTCGACAGAGACAGTCGAGGAGGAGGTGTGTAGCCCTTCATCGGGCCTTCCTTCACCCCACGTGGCACATATCGTTGGCCTGGCCTGCGTGACGGTGCGCCGGGCCGCGCGCCAGGCCGTGCGGGTCCGGGCGGAAGGCCGGGGCCAACGCCCATGGGCCGCGCGCCGGTGGGCGACTGCCGCGTCGGGTGCATCGGACGGCGTTCACCGGGCCGCGCCGTTGGCCGTGATGCTATAGGCGCGCCAGGACGGGGGCGCTGAAAGATCGGCTGACCCGGAACTGGACGCCCCGGCATCGGCCTAGGCGAGGCAGATCGCGGCGGACCTCCAGGTGCGAAAGATGAAGGAGCGGCGGAAGACGGCGGAACATTTCTGATCGGCGCCTTATAAACCGGGCGCGGTCCAGTCTGCGGAATAATCATTCTCGGCGGGGCTTGCTGCGATACCGGCGCAGTCGGCGCCGTTGTTCTGGCGACTGGTGCGCTTAAGGTGGATGCTGATGATGCGGGCGCAGAAGCCACCGGCGATGCGACGTGCGGAGTCGTTTCTGCAACTGTCGGCGCGCTCGGCCGGGCCACAGAAGGAGGCGCCGCAACCTCCGCACGCTTAGCAGGAACCGTGAACGTAGGTCTTACCGGGGTAGCAGGTACCACGAACTTAGGAGCGGCACTCGCCGGAGTGGTTGCGGGACTCACAACTCTGGCGGCAGGTGGCGGAGCAGCTACAGCCGGCCTAGCTTCGCCAGAATGCGCTGTGACTGGCGTTGATACTGCCTTTTGCGGCGCTGTGTCAGGCTGCTGCTTGCTGATGATCGCTTTGAGAACATCTCCGGGTTTGGAAATGTGCGAGAGATCAATCTTAGTTTTAATTCCATCCGCTTCGGAACGAGTTGGACGCGAAGAAGAACTTGTTCCCTTTTGCGCATCGCTGGCGGCGCGAAAGTAGTTGCGTACCTTCTCTGCTTCGTGGTCTTCGAGAGAACTGGAATGTGTCTTTTTCTCAGTAATCCCCACCGCCGTAAGAGCGTCAAGAATAGATTTGCTCTTAACTTCCAGGTCTCTCGCTAAATCGTTAATTCGAATTTTACCCATCCGCCCTTTCGCACCCCGGCCGTCCCGTTAAGTCTTCATATCAACCCCTCGGCACCGGTCATCTTTTCGTCGCAATAAACGCGAACTAATTGTATTTAATTCTCCGAAGACTTCACTGCTTCTTCGTCGTCGCTATCTTGCCGCGCCTCAGCATCTTCCGGCGCAGCCTCAGTATCGGCACTTACGCGCTCAGAGTCTTGATCCTCGCTTGGCTGCGTTTCGGCGGAAGCCTCCAAATTTTCTGACTCTACGCTTGCCGCTTCTCCTTCAGGCTGATCTTCCCCGATAGCCTCGTCTCCGGGTGCAGGTTCGCCCTCTTCGGCCGTCAACGCTTCTGCGCCGTCCAGCGTAGCGAAGTAATTATTCACCGCCAGGCTGATTTTTTCTACTGTTTTAGGCCCAATCCCTTCAATTGCCTCAAGCTGCTCCGGAGTCATATCAGCCAATGCCTCAACCGTGGTCACTCCGGCTGCGGTAAGCTTTTCCACCAAACCTTCGCCGAGGCCCTCGACGCTTTCGAGAGGAGTAGAAGTTGCGCCGACCAGCCGCGACATCTCCTGCTCCACTTCCTGCCGCTTTTCTTCCTCGCTCTTGATGTCAATCTTCCATCCCAGAAGCTTGGCGGCAAGGCGGACGTTTTGTCCCTTCTTGCCGATGGCAAGCGACAGTTGAGTGTCATCTACCACTACTTCGAGATGCTTATCGGAAGTGTCGAGCACGGTGACCCTGCTTACCTTCGCCGGCTGCAAGGCCTTTTCCGCGAAGGTGACGGCATCCTCGTGGTATTCAATGATGTCAATTTTTTCCCCGCGCAATTCCCGAATGATGGATTGCACCCGCATGCCTTTCATCCCAACGCACGCGCCAACCGCGTCCACATCCTTGTCTTTGGACATGACTGCGATCTTGGTGCGTTCCCCGGCCTCTCGCGCGATGGCGCGGATGACGACGGTGCCGTCGTAAATTTCCGGAACCTCAGTCTGAAACAGATGCTGAACGAGTTCGGGCGCGGCGCGCGACACCACCACTGCCGGACCTTTCGACGCTCTCTCGACCCGCGCGATCACGACCCGCAGCCGCTCGCCTATTGCGAACGACTCCAGGCGGGACTGCTCCTTGCGCGGCATCCGAGCCTCGGCTTTGCCTATGTCAAAAATTATGTCCGGTCCTTCGATCCGTTTCACCGTGGCATTCACGATTTCGTTGACGCGCCCAATGTATTCCTTGTAAACCGTGTCCCGCTCGGCCTCACGGACTTTCTGAAAGATCACCTGTTTGGCCAGTTGAGCCGCAATCCGTCCCAGAATCCCTTCCGTAACTTTGGGAATTTGTAGTTCTCCGCCAATTTCCACGTTAGGATCCAGCTTGCGGGCATCGAGCAGCGTCACCTGCAAGACGGGGTCTTCGACCTCCTCGGGATTTTCGACGACCGTTTTCACCGCAAACGCATGAATTTTGCCGGTGTCCTTATCCAATTGAGCCCGCAAATTTTCCTGCGTTTTGTAGTATTTTCGCGTCGCGACGACAATCGCATCTTCGACCGCGGCAACTACGATCTGCGGATCAATTCCTTTTTCCCGGCTCAAGGCATCAATTGTGTTGTAGAGCTCACTTGCCATAAATTATTCCATTATGAAATGCGTGGGGACAGCCACCCCGTCCCACTCGGTCCCTAAAACTCCGGAACCAGGTTCGCTCTTTCTATATTCGACAGCTCGATCTCTAATTTTTGACCTGCTACATCTTCTGCAAGCTGCTTTTTTCGCCCGCTGTTGCTGGTAGCGAGCGTGAGTCGGCCATTCTCAAACTTCTCGAGCTTGCCCTCAAAGTGCCGGCTGCCGTTCATCGGATTGCGAGTTGTCAGTTTGATTCTGCTGCCGGTGAAACGCTCGAAATCCACGGGTCGAAACAGCTTTCGATCCAACCCGGGCGACGACACCTCGAGAAGGTACGAATTGCCGGGAACCACATCCTCCACATCGAGAATCGTTCCCAGTTCGCGGCTGAATTCCGCGCAATCCTCGTGGGTTACGCCGGCCGGCTTATCAATGAATACTCGAAGCATGCGAGCCTTCCCGCCGCCTCGCAGCTCGACTTCCACTACCTCAAGTCCCCGAGAGCCCGCGACCCTGTTTGCTACCCCGCGCACCTGTTCGACATCAAATGCCATGAAACCAATAAGTTACAGAAAATGCCTAACGCCAAAAAAATACCGGAAACTAAAAAGTGGGCTTGCGCCCACTGGTGTGTTTCGCCAAATCCCGGTACTACACAACAGTTTCCAAGTACAAATATACGCTGGCCCCAATTAAAAGACAAACGCCGGACAGCACTTTTACCCCACAACACTAAGCCAAGTTCTTGCGTCTAAGTCATAAGTTAATGGTGCCGCTCAAAGTAAGACAAGTGCCTCCGGCGCTCGCACAGAAGGTATAATCTCAAAGCTCACATGTTTCGGGGAGGAAGTCGAATGACGGACCCGCGCGAAAGCGCTTTTTGGATGCGCGTCAGGGCGAATCGCCTGACATCCCTGCTTACTATTTTGACTACTTTGACAGTCGGCATCTTGTTCGGAACCGTTATTTCTTACGGAGTCAAAGGGCAAGAGGGAAGGAAATCTTCCGACGCAACTCCTTTGACAGTGCCTTCGCCTCAAGCCCTCTCCAATCAATTTTCGCAAATCGCCAAGCAGCTTGAGCCCAGCGTGGTAAACATCAACACCGAGTCCACGATAAAACAGGAAGTACGTCCCCGTCGCCGCGGCAACGATGACGAGCAGGGACAGGGCGGCGATGGCGGTGGCCAGAATCCCTTTGACGATTTTTTTGACCGCTTCTTCGGAGCGCCGGGCAGCAATGGCGGCTCAATCCGCGAGCACTCTCTCGGTTCCGGCGTCATCGTTGATCCCAAGGGCTACATCCTCACCAATCGTCATGTGGTCGAGAAAGCCGACCGCATCCGAGTGAAGCTTCAGGAAGATCCTCCGGGCGTGTTGCATGATGCAAAGGTCATCGGCGAAGATCAGGAAACAGATCTCGCGGTAATCAAGATTAACGTGGATCGCGCTTTGCCGGTTGCCAAGCTCGGTAACTCCGAAAGCATGCAGGTGGGAGATTGGGTTCTCGCTGTCGGCAGTCCTTTCGGATTGCAGGAAACCGTTACCGCGGGCATCGTTTCGGCCAAAGGCCGCAACATTGTGCCTAGCCGGCAGTTTCAGTCCTTTATTCAGACGGATGCGGCTATTAATCCTGGAAACTCGGGCGGTCCTCTGGTCAATATGGCAGGCGAAGTAATCGGAATCAACACCGCGATTCTCACCGACACCAACTCGTACGCTGGAGTCGGTTTTGCTCTACCTTCAAATACCATCGCAACCGTTTATAACCAGCTCATTGGCCCGGAGCATCGAGTCGCTCGTGGTTCTATTGGGATTGAGTTCAATGCCGAAGAAAATCCTGCAATTGCCCGTGTTTACGGTGTGCAATCCGGCGTAACGGTTTCCAGTGTGGTAGCCGGAAGCCCGGCGGAAAAGGCCGACCTGAAAGTGGGAGACACTATCACCACGGTGGATGGCAGGCGAGTGAAAAATGGCGATGACCTGGTTGCGGACATAGCAAGCCGTAAGCCCGGCACAAAAGTTATTCTGGGTCTTATCCGTAATGGCAAGAAACAAGACTCGCCGGTGATTGTCGCCGACCGATCAAAACTCTTTGCCTCACGGGGTGCAGATGAGGACGAGGCCGGCTCGCAAACCGCTCCAAAAGAAAGCAAATTTGGGGTCACTGTGCGCGGCATAACATCGGACATGGCGGATCGCCTGGACATTCCGGCCGGGAAAGGTGTTATCGTGCAGGACGTGAAACCGGGATCATTTGCGGAAGATACGGGATTAAGCCGTGGCGATGTCATTCTCGAAATCAACAAGCAACCGGTCAATAGCGAGGATGATTTTAGCCACATCGAATCAAGCCTTAAGAGCGGGCAGGATGTGGTTTTCCTGGTCCGCCAAAGGGGCGCTGGCCGTCAGGACGGTACTATTTTCCTGGCCGGTACACTTCCGTAACCCGAAAAGAGCGCTGCCGGTACTGGCCCCGAGGTCCAATTCGAGGGATCATTATTCAGGGCCCACTCTAAGCGTTTGAGAGTATCTTGTGCCGTCGAGGTGAAGATTGAGGATTTTTTCCCCGGGCATGTTCGTGAGGGTCGCGCTGACGCTGCTGTTGTCCGCAGCGATGGCGTATGCCGGCACTCCCGCGTCTAAAAAGAAAGCTTCTGTTAAGAGCCATTCGCACCATTCCTCACGAAGGCGCAGGCACATCGCCAAGTCTCACGGGCAGCAGAAAATTGACCCGCAGCGGACCGAGCAAATTCAGCAGGCTTTAATTCGCGAACACTATCTCGACGGAGAACCTTCGGGAGTGTGGAACGACTCCTGCCAACGCGCCATGCAACGCTATCAGGCATCGAACGGCTGGCAGACCAAAGTTGTTCCTGATTCGCGAGCGTTGATTAAATTAGGCCTCGGGCCGGACGAGGGACATTTGCTTAATCCGGAAAGCGCAATGACCTCGGCTCCACAGCTCTCTCCCCGAACCGCAGATTCTTCCCCAGCCCCCGCCAACCGAAAATAAGAAGAC
>JBOGLB010000449.1:0-2300 GCA_050745965.1 Terriglobales bacterium
GTGTCAAAGACTCGCCCAGCATTATTACGAATGGAGTCTTGCCGGAACCTCCGACGGAAATGTTTCCTACACTGATGACTGGCCCTCGTAATTTTCGGGCTTGAAATCTTTTGCGATCGTAAAGAGTATTTTTGATGGACACGCTCAATCCGAAGATGGAAGAAAGAATCATGCGCGATTCGCCAAATGTTTATTTTCATCGGTGAGGGTTGCAACGGGATGATCTGCCAGTAATTTTTGTAACGCCTCGACTGTTCTCTCTGTCGCGCCCATCTGCGAGCGCAGGGTTTCGGCTGCGCGGCGGCCCAACGCAGACCTTTCCGCGTCATTCGATAACAGTTGCATGAGAACTAGGGGAAGCTCGGCGGGGCCAACTATGCGGACGGCGTCACGGCTTTGGAAAAGTTCTACGATATCGCGAAAATTTTCTGTATGGTTTCCAACCACAATGGGCACGCCATATTGTGCGGGCTCAATAATATTGTGGCCGCCGCGTGGGACCAGGCTTCCGCCAATGAACGCAACGTCGGCGAGAGCGTAGAGCGCGGCAAGTTCGCCGATCGTATCGAGGAGAAAAATGCCGCCGGAAATTGGCTCGCCTGTCCAACTCGAACGGCGCCAGCATTTGAAATTGAGCTTCTCAATAAGCTCCGCGACTTTCGCGAATCGCTGGGGATGACGAGGTGCAAGAATGATCACGGCCCGGGGATGGCTGACCACAATATTTTCGAAAGCCTGTAGCAGCAGCGACTCCTCGCCTTCCATGGTGCTGCCGCAAACCAGCACTGGCGCGGCGTTTGTTCCCTCTAACGCCAAACGAAGATTGTCCACGATTGGCGGCGGCGAAGGGATGGGGACATCGAACTTCAGATTCCCGCTGACTTCAACGCGGTTTGGGATCGCGCCAATCTCGCGTAGGCGTCGCGAATCCTCTTCAGTCTGAGCCAAGAACAAATCAATATGCTTCAGGATTCTCATAACGACGGGACGGAAGCGCTTGTAGCCGGGCAAGGAACGGTCTGAGATGCGGGCATTGACGACAGCAATCTTCGCGCCGCTGAGATGCGCGAGGCGGAGAGAGTTCGGCCAGAACTCGGTTTCCGCCAGAACGATCAATTGCGGGCGCAGAACTCGCAAATAGGGACGAATCGCAAATCCGAAATCCAACGGAAAGTAGAAGACGGCATCTTCGCCGAATCGCTTGCGCGCCATCTTCTGTCCCGTAGCAGTGGTTGTGGAGATCACTACTCGATGCTGCGGGAAGTTCTGCCGCAGTTCGAAGACCAAGCCGGTAATTGCAACCACCTCGCCGACTGAAACTGCATGAATCCAAATTGTCCGCCGGTCCGCCTGCCGTGAGAGACGCGGGGGAATGACGCCCAATCGCCCCCTCAGGCCGTCTCGATATTTTCCGTGGCGTGCCCATTCCACAAGCCAATAAGGCAGGCTCAGGAGCAAGCCAGCCGCCAGCAGCGCACTGTAAAGCCAATACATGGGACAGCGACATTCTAATCGCTGGACGAGAAGCCGATGGAAGCACAACCGAAGGGCAGTAATAATTGAGCCGGCGGCATCCTATAATCGGTGGCCATGCAACGCACCCTGCTCAGATTCGCGCGGATTGGCACATTGGTTAGCATGATTGTGGCTCTGCCGTTGATTTGCTTGGCGGGCAAAGATTTCCAGATGCCGAAGTCGCATCCGGCGAGCGCTTACCCGGCCCACGACTATCATTCGAATGAGCTAGTGAGCGTGGGACTTGACCCATACAACACGCCCGCGAAGGCGAGTATTTTCTCGGTTCACTACAGCGATTTAGGAATTCTTCCGGTTTTCGTGGTGATCACGAATGATGGAGATCAACCGGTGGCGCTGACGGGTATGCACGTCGAGTTGGTGACATCGGACCGTACCAAGCTGACGCCATCGTCGCCTGACGACATTTACCGCAGGATTTCGAAGCCTCATCCGCATACGTCGAGCTATCCGCTGCCGTTTCCCACCAAAAAGACTAGCGGCGGAGTCAGTAAGAAGGCGATGACTGAAATTCAAAACGCGCAATTTGACGCTCACGCCGTTGAGCCGCATAGCTCGCAATCGGGATTTTTCTTCTTTGATGTGTCGGACATATCGGATCCGTCGTCAGGCGCGCATCTTTATCTGACGGGCGTGCACGACGCCAAAGGGGACGAGTTGATGTACTTCGACGTGGCATTCGGGAAGGATTAAACTTCGGTGGTGCTTTTCCTCCAAGAGGGAATATCCTTAGCATTAGTCAGGAGTTTACGATCGTTATGAGG
>JBOGLB010000450.1:0-5149 GCA_050745965.1 Terriglobales bacterium
ATTGCTTTCGATAACGTTCCGACCTGAATGTCCATTCGGCCATGAACATTAAAATGATCCACGGTGCCTCGTCCATTGCGGCCCAATACGCCGGAGGCGTGAGCATCGTCCACCATCATGATTGCGCCATATTTCTCGGCGAGATCGCACAGGGCGGGCAATGGACCAATCTCGCCGTCCATCGAAAACACTCCGTCTGTGATCAGCAATTTTTTGCCCGGAGCAACTTTCACGCTTGCCAGTTGTTCCTCTGCGTGTGCGGTGTCTTTGTGGTGAAAGACCAGTATCTTTGCCCGTGACAACCTCGCGCCGTCAATGATCGAGGCGTGATTGAGCTGATCTGAGATGATGAAGTCGTCCTTGCCAAGAATGGCTGACACAGTTCCAGCATTCGCGGCGAATCCCGATTGGAAGACCACACAAGCTTCTACATTCTTGAACCGCGCGATCTTTTCCTCGAGCTCCATATGAATTTTCATGGTGCCGGCGATGGTGCGCACCGCACCTGAGCCCACACCATATTGGCGGGTAGCTTGCAGCGCGGCTTCGCGGAGTTTTGGATGTGTAATCAGGCCAAGATAATTATTCGAGGCAAGGTTGATCACCTTCTTGCCATCAAAGGTGCAGACCGCAGCCTGTTCGTCGTCAAGCACACGCAGGCGAAAATGCGTGCCCTTTGCTTTGAGATCGTCGAGTTGTTCGGATAGGTACGAGAGAGGGTTCGTGCGGGAAATACTTTTCATGCGGGAATGATTACTCCATCATTTGGTATTAATCCTCAGATTGATGCTCACCTGTTTCCTGTCGTCAAACTGGCTCATCGTCTTGGTATCGCTCTTGTGCCCGTGGTATTGGGCATAGACTTCGTAATCCACATTGGGAGCGAGCGCCGGAAAATCGTACGCGCCGCTTTGGCCCACAATGTATGTTTTCACCGCGCGGGTGCGGGCGTCCGACAGATAAACTACCGCGTCAGGTACAGGGTTGTCCTGCCGGTCCAGGACTCGGCCGGTCAGCAATCGGCCAGAGCTGGCGGAATCCTTATCTTTGGCGTAGGAGGAACTGGAGCACGCAACGGTGCCCATCACAACCAGCATTAGAAAGAGAGTCAGATTAAGTCTCATGATTTTTCCAAGCGAGTTCGGCGAACGCTTTCATTGAGTAGGAGACAGAGGGAAGAAGAGTGTCGGAAATCAGCACTCGCTGACCTGGAAAGAACCTACGAAAAGTCGCCGTCCTCGGCTTCTTCTTCCTCTTCTTCCTCATAACCCTCGCCTTCGACGGGCTTGAGCTCAATAGGATTAATAGTCACAACCTCATACTCGGTCCCGCACTCGGGACAGGAGACTACCTCACCCTCATCTATTTCATCCTCTTCAATATCGAGGTTGGTGTCGCATTCCGGACAGTAAACCAAAACTTGCCTCCATTCTATGAATTGCCCCCTGTTAATATTTAGATTCTTCCGGGGTTCAGGTCAAGTGGCAGTTCCAACTTGTCCGGCTTCGGATGATAGTTGATGATACAAGGCTGCTCAAGTTCCTAATAAAATATTCTGTTGGCTCGCAAAACCTGTAATTGAAAGTATGCAAATGAACATATGCAATTTGTTGAAGCCGGTTATTGTTTGCATGGTGCTGTTGTCGTTGGTGCGTCCTGCATTATCGCAGGAACCCGCAGCCTGGCCGCCAGATCCTCAGATTGCAGCCGCACTCCGGCAGATCTCGGCCGAACGCATCCAGGGCACGATTGCGAAGCTGGTCGATTTTCAAACACGTTCAACTTTGTCAGCCCAGGACCCTGCTTCGATTGCCGCCGGACGCGGAATTGGGGCGGCTCGCGAGTGGATCAAATCCGAATTCGAGCGTTATTCGAGCGATTGCGGCGGATGCCTGGAGGTGAAAACTGACACCTTCGTCGAGAGCCCGGCGAATCGAATCCCCACGCCGACGCGACTTACAAACGTTTATGCGGTATTAAAAGGAACTGACCCCGAGAATGCCAAACGCATCGTGCTGGTCACCGGCCACTATGATTCCCGTAACAGCGACAATCTGAATATTACCGACGCCGCACCGGGCGCCAATGACGATGGCAGCGGCACTGCGGTGAGCCTCGAATGTGCCCGGGTCTTGAGCAAACTGAAAGTTCCCGCGACTATTATTTTCCTCACCGTAGCCGGTGAAGAACAGGGCCTGTACGGAAGCCACCATTTTGCCCAGATGGCAAAGGCTGAAGGCTGGGACATTGAAGCGGTTTTGAATAACGACATTGTTGGGGGCGACAAAAGCCCGCAACAGGACGCTTCTGTGGTGCGCGTATTCTCCGAGGGCGTACCTGTTGCTGCCACCGAAGCTGAGTTGCGGATGATTCGAAACCTAGGTGGCGAGAGCGATTCTTCTTCCCGCGAGCTTGCGCGGTACATCGCCGAAGTGGGCCGTTCATACGATTCGCAGGTCAAGCCCATGCTGGTGTTTCGATTGGACCGCTATCTTCGCGGCGGCGATCATTATTCATTCAATCAACAAGGGTTCGCCGCAGTACGATTCACCGAGTTCCGCGAAAATTTTGATCATCAGCATCAGAATATACGCACCGAGAAGGGCATTGAATTTGGCGATCTGCCCAAGTTCGTGAATTACGATTATGTGGCAAAGGTTGCCCGCTTGAACGCGGCCACGCTTGCATCGGCGGCGTCTGCGCCAGCGCCACCGGCGAATGTTCGCATGCTGACCAGGAAAGTGGAGAATGATTCAACTTTGAAGTGGGATGCCTCGCCCGGCGCGCTGGCAGTGGGATACGAACTGTTATGGCGCAACACAACCAGTCCCTATTGGGACCATGTTCAGGCGTTGGGCAATGTCACTCAATTCACATCGCCGCTGTCGAAGGATAATGTGATCTTCGCCGTGCGCGCGGTGGACGGGGCAGGACACAGAAGTCTCGCGGTCGTGCCTACGCCCGAGCGCTGAATCCGGGCAGATACGATAAATACTTCAACTGATTAAGGCTACGCCGCATCAAACGGCTTGCCACCATGGCTTCCAATCATGGCTAGAGACATCTCCAACCTGGGGTTCCCGCCCCTGCGCGGTGCCGTCCGGCAGATCATAATCGCGAGCGCAGCGATTTACGTCGTCATCCTGCTGCTGATGGCATTCGCGCCGGCAGCCGGCCAGAGCGTCCTCGCATATGGCGTTTTGGATCCAGTGCGCATCCGGCAAGGGTGGTTGTGGCAGCTCGTCACCTATGCCTTCATGTACGTTGACCCGCTGGATTTTGTGTTGTCACTGCTCGGAGTCTACTTTCTGGGATGGGCGGTTGAAGATCGGGTTGGATCTGCCCGCCTTTATGGCTTATTTTTTGGCAGCATCATTCTTTCGGCTCTCGCTGGGTGCGCTCTATCTCTTACACGAGTCGTGGCGCAAGGACCGGCATACGGCTCGGGTGCCGCTGCCAACGCCATCCTGATGGTGTTTTACATGTTCAATCGCGGCGCACCGATTATGCTGTTTCCGATTCCGATCCAGATTCCGGTGAAGTGGATCGTCATTTTTATCGCCGCGATCGAAACGGCATATCTGCTGCTCAACCACTTCGCGCTTTTGTACTTCATCGAATTGCTTGGACTGGGCGCAGGGTATATCTGGTATCTGGCATTTTTCACGCGCCGACTTTCCCGGACATCAAAGCCGACCGATGGACTGCGCAACGCATACTACCGCTGGAAACGACGCCGCGCAGCCCGCAAGTTCGAAGTCTACATGCGCAAGCATGACCGCAAAGTCACTTTCGACGAACACGGCAATTATGTTCCCCCAGAAGAAGATCAAGGCGGCAAAAAGAACGGTGGCTCAAAATCAGGCTGGGTGAACTAGCCCGGCCATAATTGTCATCCCGAGCGTAACGAGAGATCTGCATTGCTTTGTACTTCACTTCGATTGAAGGAAATTCTGGAATTCCTTCACGACGGTCGCTGGCAGACCTACGCAGCTCGTCTTCCCTTTGAAACCCAAATCATGACCGGCTCCTTCGACTGTCATCAGCTCATGCCGTGCGGGAATCAGTTTCAGGGCTCTCTCCATTTCTTCGATTGATCCAAATGGATCTCGAGTGCCGTGCACGAACATGGAGGGCGTTCTTAACTGAGGAAAATGCTGAGTGCGAAGTTGCTCCGGCTTGCGCGGCGGATGTAGCGGGTAAGAAAACAAAATCAGTCCGCTGACGAGATCGGGCTCAGCAGCAACCAACATCGTCGCTTGACGTCCGCCGTAGGAGTGTCCTCCGAGAAATATGCACCCTGCAATTTCATTGCGGAGAGCCGCAACTGCATTCTTTAATCCTTCGCGATCGCGTGCCGAATCGCGGGGGCGTGGCGGACCATGCGGCCTCAACTGCCGGAACGGGAGATCGCAACGAAGGACCGTGAAACCCGTTGTGGCAAAGGCTTCCGCAAGGTTCAACAGCAAAGAGGATTGGCAATTTGAGCCCGCTCCGTGGGTAAGTACGAGGCCATCGTTGTTTGGAGCGGATGGACGATGAATGAATCCACGGACCGGCGGATCAAGCTTGAAATCTGCGAAAGTCTCGTACGTAGAGACGCACATTTTACGAAGAACTTGTCATTCCGAAGCGCGCACTTCGCGCGAGGAATCTGCTGTCGGTAAATGAGAGCACAGCGGGTAAACCAACTCGGAAGCACTAGCCTCCCATTTTCCCCGCCGATGCGTCGCAATGGGAGAACAAAAGCGTGGACTTACGAGGAAACCTTCTTCTCCCCCGACCCCACGATTTGTAGGCGCATAAAATTTGTCGAACCCGTGGACATCCTCGTGCCGCCCACCACCCCAATCACGTCATCAGGTTTGACGGCGCCTTGTTTCAGCAGTTGCATTTCGGAGGCGGTAACCATTTCTTCAACGGTTTTTGTCTGAGAGTGGAAAAAAGGTTGCACCCCCCATAATAGATTCATGCGATTGCACACAGCAGGAACATGGCTGAAGGCATGAATCACGGGCCGGGGACGGAATTTCGAGATCAGCCGCGCAGTGTTTCCCGTATCGGTGAAAACGGCGATCGCAGCCATGTGCAAGTCTTCGGCAGCATGAGCCACGGACTCGCATATCGTTTCAGCAATGGAAAGCCCGTG
>JBOGLB010000451.1:0-2754 GCA_050745965.1 Terriglobales bacterium
ATGAAAAAGGCGTGGAAACACTTGTTGAGTTAGATGCGGCGCAAATGGGATTTGATACGCGCACAGTGTAACAAGATTGCAGTGCGGGGCAGAGACCGCACAGCCTGCGCCACAGTTCCTTTTTCGAGCGAGCGCCTGGCTTGATTTAGACTTTGTTTATGGGCGACTTGGGCAAAACGCTGGTATTTCTGGGCGGAACGGTCGTCATTATTGGCGTAATCCTCATGCTGTTTGGGCGGACCCATGTTCCGCTGGGGCGCCTTCCCGGCGACATCATTTATCGTGGCAAGAATTCCACATTTTATTTTCCGCTGGCGACTTCGATCCTGGTGAGTGTGGTACTTTCGATATTGCTTTATCTTGTGGGAAGATTTCGACGTTAGATTCTGCGGGCCGCGCTACTCCCTCTGGAAACGATAATTGCCTTTTCGTTCCGTGGCAATGGCTTCCGCTACGCTCAAGAAAGCGCGGGCCGCATGCGAAAGGCTGGCGGACTTTCTGTAAATCAGCCGCAACTTGCGATGGAGGCGCAATTCTTTTACTCGAATGCGCACCAGGTCGCCCCGGGCGATTTCGCTTTCCACGCTGATTTCGGGTAACAGCGCTACGCCGTTTCCCATGGCCACGAATGTCTTGATCGCCTGCAAGGTGGGCAGTTCGATATCCATGTGCAGTGGGGTCTTGTGCTGCTTGAACGCTTGAATCACTTTTTCGCGGTAGGGCGACGGCACAATATGTGCGACAAACGATTCCGTTCCGAGCTGCCGGATGCTGACCTGCGTCTCTTTCGCCAGAGGATGTTGCGGCGGAACGACAAAAATTAACTCGTCGAGATATACGACGGTTGAGCGCAGAAGTGGTTCCTGAGGGTCATATGTCAGGACGCCAAGTTCGCAATTGTGGCCAAGAATGTCGTCGGGAATACGGCTGCCAAGCGAACGCTGCACCATCACCCTGATCATGGGATGCAAGCGCAGGAATTCACCTAACACAGGAAGAAGATAGAGCGCGGTGAATTCGTTGGCGGCGATCGCTAGCTTGCCTTTTTGCAGCTCCCGCAATTCGACTAATGCTTCCTGCGCGCTTTCACGCAGATTCAGCAATCTTTCGGCGTAGTCAAGAAGCACGCGGCCGGCGTCGGTCAGCAGGCCTCTGCGGGAGGAGCGGTCGAGCAGCGGCTCTCCCACATCCTGCTCAAGCTTGTGGATGGTTTGGCTGATGGCGGATTGAGTGCGATGCAATTTTTCGGCGGCCCGTGAAAAGCGGCCTTCGCGAGCGACAGTTAGAAAGACCTCAAGCTGCGCCAGATCCATAGATGGCAATCTTATTGGGGCGAATTATGACCGCAAACACTCGACCCATAATATCTTTTGCGGGCCGCATGGCCAACGACCTCGGTCATGTTCGGTCAAAGGGGAACCATCTGTAACATATTGGCATCCTCCTTATTTACTTCTTACTATGGGAGTGCCGGCGATGAAAAAATTTAAGATTGACCGGATCATCAGCGTGGCGACGCTGGTGTTCTCGGCATTGGCGCTGATTCTTGTTCTCAAGAAGCCTCAGCCGATCGCACAGCCGCAGGCGCCCGCCGCCGCAGCGGCCAACGCCCAGTCGTTTCAAACCAAGGTCGAACAGATCGAGCAGCCTAAGGATCCCGGACAGCCTCCGGCGCAGGTTCGCCTGAATTCGGATGAGGTCAGTGCGGCGCTTATGCAAGCTGCGTCCACGATTCCCGCTTCAGCGATGCAAGCGGCGGCGGGTACCGATCTTACGACTTTGCCTTCGTCTCCCGATGCGGCGATTGCGCCTGGCGAACCGGACGTCAAGGACTACCAGGTAAATTTCGATGGTGACATTGCGCGCGGACAATTCGTGACCAAGATCGGCGGCAAGGACGTTTACGTCACGCTGGCCGGGCATTTGGGATCCAAAGATGGATATGCGACTTTTGATCCAACGGAATTTAAGGTTGGTGATCTCAATGTGCCGGTGTCGCTGGTGAATGATGCGCTGCAGAAAAAACTTGGCGAACAGCGTGACCGGCTGAAGCTGCCGGATAACGTGGGCGATATGAAAGTCGAAAACGGGCAGCTGGTGATGACGCAAAAATGAGGGTGGCTCCAGTCTCGCGTGCACCTAACCCGCATGGGGCAGACACTCTAGTAGTATCAGAACATGCGCGGGTCATAATCGTAATGTGTCTTAGCCTGCTTTCTGGATTTGCAGTCTGTCAACAGTCTCCAGTCTCTTCGTCCAAATCCTCCAACAACGCTTCGGCTCACAACATTTCGGACGTTGGCTCGATTGTTAACGGCGTTTACCGCAATAACTATTTTCAGTTTTCTTATGAACTGCCGTTCGGATGGGTAGATAGAACCTCGGACATGCGAGAGGACGTCGAGAGCGGCAAGTCGAAAGTCTTGCTGGCCATTTTTGAAAGGCCACCGGCGGCTAGCGGAAGGACGATCAATGCCGCGGTAATTATTGCTGCCGAGAGCGTGGGGTCGTATCCCGGACTCAAGAGCGCGGCAGACTACTTTGGACCGCTGACGGAATTGACCGAATCCAAGGGCTTCAAGAGTGTGAACGAGCCTTACGAGTTTCCGGTGGATGGCAAGCCAGTCGTTCGGCGGGACTTCACAAAAGACATCGGAACTCTGATCATGCACCAAAGTTCGCTGGTGATGATTTCGAAGCGTTACATATTGTCGTTTACGTTGATAGCGGGTAGCGACGAAGATGTAACGGAAC
>JBOGLB010000452.1:0-3177 GCA_050745965.1 Terriglobales bacterium
GAGTACCGAAACAACAATTCGTAAAAACAAATATTCGGGGTCGAACCGGGTGCGGAATTGCAAGCTTGAGTCGCGGAATAGTACTTCAAGTTTTCTGCCGTCGCAACAAGAAAGAACCTCAGGCTTGTGGAAATCACGGGGTTAATGTAGCCCAGCAGGGCTGGTTCGGGTTGCGGCGCCTAGATTTTTTGGATTCTTTGGACGTCGTGGACACCGGGAATCTTGCGCACGCCGTTGATGATGTTTTCCAGATGCTTCAGATCAGCGATATCGAGAACTACGTCCACATTCGCCTGGCCGTTGGAGGTGCGGGCTTCGATGTTACGGATATTCGTTTTGGTGTCGCTGATGACGGCCGTGATTTGCTTTAACATTCCGAAACGGTCATCGCAGAAGACGGTGATCTTCACCTGATAGGAAGCCGGCGTTTCTTCGTCGCTGGCCCATTCGACATCAATCTTGCGCTCGGGCTCATACATTAAATTCATAACATTCGAGCAATTCACCGAATGTACGGCGACGCCTTTGCCACGGGTTACGTAGCCTACGAGGGATTCGCCACGAATGGGATTGCAACAGCGGGCGCGGTAAACCAGCAAATCGCCATGGCCCTTTACGCGAATGGCATTGTTGTTGTCGCCGCCAAACACGCGCCTTACCGCGCTGGCAAAGCCGCCGGGCTTGCTGTCATCCGCCGGGGCTAGCGGTCCTGCGGCGGTGGGGGACAAGCGCGCGAGCACCTGGCGCGCAGAGAATTTGCCATATCCAATGCCGGCCATTAGATCTTCTATTTGGCCGAGGCCGTAATCCGAGGCGATTTTCCGCAAAACTTCGTCTTTTATTTCTTTGAACGCAATGTGATATTTGCGGGCTTCTTTTTCGATCAGCTTGCGGCCGATTTCAATGGCCCGCTCACGCTGATGAATGTTGAGCCAATGCTTAATTTTGTTGCGGGCCCGCGAAGATTTGACGATCGAGAGCCAGTCGCGGCTGGGGGTATGTCCAGCCTGCGTCATGATCTCAACAATGTCGCCGCTGTGCAGTTTGTGGCGCAAGGGAACCATGCGCCCATTTATTTTTGCGCCGACGCAGGCGTGCCCGACTTCAGTGTGGACTGAATAAGCAAAATCAATGGGAGTTGCTTCCCTCGGCAGAACCACCACTTTGCCTTTGGGAGTGAAGGTGTAAACCTCTTCTGGGTAAAGATCAATTTTCAGCGTGGAAAGAAATTCGTCGGGATCGGACACGTCGCGCTGCCATTCGACGACCTGCCGCAACCATGCGAGGCGCTGCTCGTCCTTGGCCGAAACCGCGCCGTCTTTATACTTCCAGTGCGCCGCAATGCCTTCCTCAGCGATGCGGTGCATTTCTTCGGTGCGTATCTGAATTTCGAATGAGGTGCCCTCTTCAGTAATGACCGAAGTGTGAAGAGACTGGTAGAAATTTGGCCGGGGCATGGCGATAAAATCTTTGATTCGTCCGGGGACGGGGCGCCAGATGTTGTGCACGATTCCGAGCACGCCGTAGCAATCCTGCAATGACTGAGTGATGACGCGCATGGCGAAAAGGTCGTACACCTGGTCCACGCTGATGTGCTGGCGTTGAAGTTTTTTGTGAATGCTGTACACGCGCTTGATGCGGCTCTCGACCCGCGCGGTGATTCCGGCTTCTTTCAGCTTGTCTTGTAGAAATTGCTGCACCCGGGCTAAAAACTTTTCACCCTCTTTGCGTTTTGCCTCCACTGACTCAGATACTTGGTGGTAGGAAATGGGATCGAGATAACGGAAACCCAGGTCTTCGAGTTCGCCGCGAATTTTTCCCATGCCCAGACGGTGGGCAATTGGGGCATAGATGTCGAGAGTTTCCTTCGAAATCTTGGTTTGGCGGTCTGGCGGCAAGTGTTCCAGGGTGCGCATGTTATGGAGCCGGTCGGCCAGTTTGATCAGAACCACGCGAATGTCGTCCACCATGGCCAGCATCATTTTGCGCAAGTTCTCGGCTTGCTGTTCTTCGTGAGTTGCGAAATCAATTCTGCTGATTTTGGTTACGCCTTCAACGATGTGGGCGACCTGCTCGCCGAATTCTTTGCGGATGTCAACAATCGTGACGGACGTATCTTCGACGGAATCGTGCAGCAGGCCGGCGGCAATGGCGACGGGATCCATTTTCATGTCGGCCAAAACCAGCGCCACTTCGAGAGGGTGTATGAGGTAAGGCTTGCCGGAGGCGCGGGTCTGCCCGGCGTGGTGGGTTTGGGAAAATTCGTAGGCTCGCCGGATCAGCTCAAGATCATCGCCGGGACGATTTTCGCGCATAGTCCGCAGCAGATCACGGAACCTGGTGACGGTGAGTACATTGGTCGCGAACTGTTGGCGAAGAGTTCCCATTTGTCGTTGAGCGGCGAGGAATGGAAGGGAGACGAAAGCCTTATCCCGCAGCTTGTTTGTTGATTCTGATTATAGCGAAAGCTCGTTAGCCGACGCTTTTAAGAGATCTTTCATCTGGTACATTTGCGATGGAGACTGTGATGCCTTCTTCACGCATTCTTATCAGCGGAGCTTCTGGATTTATTGGATCGGCGCTGATTCCGGCATTGGAAGCGCGCGGCTTAAAGGTCACTCGGTTGGTGCGTGGGACGGTGTCACCGGACGGCAGCTTGCCTTGGGATCCGGCAAAGCCGTTGAATCCGGAACTGGTCTCAGGATTTGATGCTGTCATTCACCTTGCGGGTGAGCCCGTGGCGGCACGTTGGACCGAAGCGAAAAAGAAACTCATTCGTGATAGCCGGGTTCTTGGTACGAAGCACTTGTGCGAGGCGCTGGCGCAGGCGGCGCAAGCCCCGCGCGTGCTGATTTCGGCTTCTGCGATTGGCTACTACGGCGACCGCGGCGATGAGATGTTGCACGAAGACAGCCCTTGGGGCGATGGATTTCTTGGCGAGGTTTGCCGTCAATGGGAAGCTGCGACGAAACCGGCTGCTGATGCCGGAATACGGGCGATTCAGATTCGGATTGGCGTTGTACTTTCGGCGCGCGGCGGTGCGTTGAAGGAAATGTTACCGCCATTCCGAATGGGGTTTGGAGGGCAGATCGGTGATGGGCGTCAGTGGATGAGTTGGATACATTTAGAGGATCTGGTGGGCGCGATTCTTCAGGTGCTCGATAGTGAGTCTTTAGA
>JBOGLB010000453.1:0-4550 GCA_050745965.1 Terriglobales bacterium
GTGGCAACCAAGGCAATCGCAGACCTGAAAGGTTCGCAACTGGATAACATCATCGCCGCTTCGCGAATCTGCGCAGCGGCGATTTCTCGCGGCGGGTTGGTGTTTCTGTTTGGAAGCGGCCACTCGCGCATGATGGTTGATGAAATGATTCCAAGGCAAGGATGTTTCGTTGGCTTTTATCCTCTGGTAGAGCTGGGCGTTTCGAATTATTCGTCAATCATCGGTCCCAACGGGTTACGGTCCGCCCTTTATCTTGAGAAATATGAAGGCTATGCCGAGCAGATTCTGAAGAGCTTTCAGTTCGGACCCGACGACGCGTTCATCATTATTTCCACGAGTGGAATTCGACCTTTGGTTGTGGAGATGGCGGCCGGAGTGAAGTCTCGCGGTCTACCGGTCATTGCGCTAGTTTCACGAAGCCATTGTGAGTCGGCCTGCGCCGCTCATGCTTCGGGAAAGAAGCTTATTGATTACGCTGACGTTGTGATTGATAATCTCACGCCCGTCGGCGACTGCGCGGTGGAATTGGATGGCCTGAACTGGCCGACCGGTCCGCTGTCAACGGTTACAGGCTCGGTCATCATCAACATGATCCGTTGTGAAACAGCTCGCATCTTGCTTGAAAACGGACACAAGCCGGTCATGTTGCCAAGTCATCAGTTTGCAAAAAACGAAAGTGCAGAAGACCAGACGGAGAAGTTCTACGATGCCTATCGGCAAAGTCTTCGACACCTATACGAATGAACAGGACCATGGCGCGAGTTCTTTTGATCACGGGGTCTTCAGGAATTGCGGCAGCAACAGCCAAAGCCGCTGCAGATCACGGCGACGCGGTGTTCTTAATCGGCAAGGTGAGCGAGGAGTGCGAAAGCCTCTCGGCGCAACTTATTAAAGGATTAGCCTACGCCGTTGCAGATGTGACTGACGAGAGCGCTGTAAGGGACGCAATCAGATTGTGTCTAACTCGCTTCGGTCGCATTGATGCGGTTTTTAATGTTGCGGGAATCAGCGCGCGGTCAATAGGAGACGGGCCGCTGCATGAATGTTCCACGAAGGCTTGGAAGACTTTGATGGATGTGCATGGTACGGGTACCTTTTTTGTATGTCGCGAAGTTCTGCAACATTGGATGTCAGCAAAACATGGCGGCGTCGTTCTTAACACAGGGAGTGTCCTTGCCCGCTTTCCCGAGCGCAGGTTTTTTGCCACTCATGCCTACGCTGCCAGCAAGGGCGCTATTGAATCAATGACGCTGGCGGCCGCTGGATACTATGCGCCTTACAAGATTCGACTCAACTTGCTGGCCCCGTCGCTGGTTAGAACTCCCATGAGCGCGAGGGCGCAGTCGAATCCGGAAATTGTCGAATTCATGAAGCACAAGCAGCCTCTAAAGGGGACGCTCATTGATCCCGAAGAAGTCGCGCGGATCGCATATTTTTTGTTGAGCGACGAATCGTTTCCGATGACCGGCGAAGTGATCCGGGTAGATGCCGGATGGGCAGTTACAGGATAGCTTCGAGGAGGAGCGCGTGAACGACAAACTTTCGGAACAGTCTTCTATTATTTCTCTGGGGCACAACTGGAGCCGCAGGTCGTTTCTGAAAGCAAGCATGGCAGCGGCAGGGCTTCCCGCCATCCCGATACCATCATTGGCGACTGCGACGCGCAAGCATTTGCCGCCGATTCCAACGGTGGAAGATTTGGCGGGTGCTCGTCTCACTCACCGGCAACGCGATCTTTATTCCTCTCCCACTACGCAAAACGAGTACGGTTACGTGCAGGCCGCCAAATCTGTCTCAGGGCTAACGGCATTGTCGCTGCCACCCTTTGCTTGCTGTGGCGTGCCCGATATGCCGTGGAGTCCTGGTTTTCTGCTGACCTGCGAGCTATTCCTGAACGGACAAATCCTACTTTCCTATTAGCCCGGCGGTGATGAGGTTGCCTACCGTTGGTATCCGCATCGCTTGGTCCGCGAGACGCAGGCGGACGGGCTCAAGTTCACTACCGAGACTTTCATGCCGTCCAAGCAGTTGGCGGTGGCGCAGTCTATCGCTGTGAAGAATCTGGGAAATGCGTCCCGGAAGATTACATTAGGGTTTGACATGCGCGCCGCCGTCACCAGAAAAACGACGCCATGGTTTGTGACATCGCCCGGGGAATCCGACAACCTGATCCACTGGGATCCATCTCGTGGCGCGCTGATCTTCGAAGCGCAACACAGCCACGCGGTTTCGGTACAGGGAATTTCTCCCAAACCAAGTCGTGTCGAATCAGAACGAATGTTGGTTATCGAAATAACGCTCGGGCCTGGCGAGACGAAAGAAATTTACTATGTCAACGCTGTCGCCCAGGATCGCTCATCAGCACTGGCTACCTACGATGCGCTTCAGTCCAACTTTTCTCATGCGGCACAGGAAAATGAACACGACTTCAATAGCTTGCTGAGGTCCGCCTTCACATCGGGGAATTCGGACTTCTCTGGATATCTTCCGCAGATCGAGACCGATGACGAATCTCTCTGGCAGATCTATCAGGCCGGTTTCAGAAACTTGATGTTTGCCCGGCGTGCTTCTCCCGATTCGAAATACGGAAACACCTATCTGACGCTGGGCGGTCGCGTGCTTCCGACGTTGAGTTTTCCCTGGGATACTTCGCTGACTTCTTTGAGTCTTGCGCTGCTTGATCCCGATGCGCTACGCCGATTGGTCGAAAATTGGTTCGTTCAGGACATGCACCAGCATCTCGCCACCGACTATGTGACGGGGGAAGCTGTCGGACCGTGGTGTGGCGTCAATGATATGGCGATTGTCCGGTGCGCACAAAACTATCTGCGAGTAACCGGAGACTCTGCCTGGCTCAATAAACGCATCGGCGACAATACTGCGCTTGACCATCTCGTCTCTCACGCAACGTACTGGAAGACTCTCGACAAGAAAGGCCATGGTTTGGGCGATTATGGCAAGCTGGAGAATTTGCTAGAGGTTGTGAGCACGTACCTGCACGAAACCGCCGGCATGAATGCGGGTAATGTATCTTCTATGCGTTTCGTTGCTGATTTGCTGGAGCGACGAGGCGACAGCTCTCGCGCATCGCAGTTGCGCGCAGAGGCGAAAGAACTTGCACTGCGAATCAATCGAAAGCTCTACGTCAACGGAAAAGGCTGGTGGAAATGCGGGCAGCCCGATGGATCATTCCTGGAAGTACGTCACTGCTACGATTTTCTTTCCGTTCTCGACAACATGTCCGAAGACCTCAATGATGCGCAGAAGCAGGAGATGAGCCGGTTCTTTTGGGAGGAACTCCACAGCGACTATTGGATGCGCGCCCTCTCTCCCAAAGACGTGGATGCAACTTGGAACATCCGTCCAGACCACAGCTGGCTGGGCGCTTACGCTGCATGGCCGCCCGCAACGGCTAAAGGGCTCTATAAAACAGATTCACGTTCGCGAGTCGCGCCTTGGCTCAAGAATCTCGCAAAGGCGGGTAACCAAGGCCCAATTGGCCAAGCCCATTTTGTTGAAACTGCGTTTCCGCTTGAGGATGGTGCCGCATACAAATGTCCGACGGACGCGCCCTATCTCAATGACTGGTGTTGCATAGCAGGAGGCGGATTTTCCGATCTTGTGATTGACACAATCTTTGGCGCGGACTTGACCTTATTCGACGGAATTAAAGCGCGGCCGCAACTAGCGGACTTTGATCCCAAGGCTCGACTGGTGAATCTGCGGTATCAGGGTAAGCAGTATGTGATCTCTGGAAAGGGAGTAACTTCCGCTGGATGACTGTCAACAATAAGATCCTGATGGAGCCCCTCTCGTGAAAGCTTTGGCAATAGATTTCGGAGGTACGCACGCAACCTGTGGTGTGGTTGAAGATCGCGAGACGTTGGCACATAAGACCATTGATACGGATCGCGCAAAGAGCCTGGGCGCGGTGCTGCCCCGAATCAGCGATACGTTCCGCGAACTGATCGAGAGTCAATCGCTCGAATTCCGTGATTTCGCGGGAGTCGCGATAGGCTTCGCTGCGCTTGTTGACTCGCGCGTAGGCCGGGTTCTGGCTACGAATGGAAAGTACGACGATGCTAAGGACATCGATCTAGCCGCGTGGAGCCGCAACAATTTTGATTTGCCGTTACGCATCGAGAACGACGCGCGCATGGCGCTCCTTGGAGAATTCTATGCCGGGGCCGCGCGAGGCTTTACGGACGTAATAATGATGACGCTGGGTACGGGAATCGGCGGCGTCGCCATGATGAAGGGCAAGTTACTTCGCGGCAAACACTCGCAGGCGGGGTGCTTGGGCGGGCACATTCCAGCCGTGTTCAACGGCCGGCCCTGTAGTTGCGGAGCAATCGGATGCGCCGAGGCCGAGGCCAGTGGTTGGTCGCTTCCACTGATCGTGAATGACTGGCCGGGCGCATCGGAAAGTGCGCTATCGAAACACGCAGAGATCGGATTTAAAGAGCTGTTCGAAGAGGCCACGCGCAGAGACAAAATCGCGATTGCCATTCGAGACCGATGTTTGAACGTCTGGGCGTCATGCGCTGTGG
>JBOGLB010000454.1:0-3344 GCA_050745965.1 Terriglobales bacterium
GTTGTACGAGGCCACCGGCGTTCCGCCAGGCGGCGGCGCGGTTTCGGTGATCACGACGTTATCAAGATAGAAAGTCTGTTGTGTCGTAGGACCTACCAACTGCGCGTACAGCGCGAGACTGGTTTCCGTGGTGCTGACCACGTAGGAACCGCCGATTTGAGCCCATCCCGAATCAGAAACCGGCACCTTATAACCGCCGATGGTGTCGTAGCAGGTACCGCCGGAGCAGCTTGAATCGTGCCGCACCATCGAAAAATTGGCATTTGTCGCCGCTTCCCCGCTTGTAAGCATGACGAAGCCGGTGATGGAGTAAGTTGCGCCGGGCAGAAGGCTGGTCAGGGGGATGCTGGGTCCACTGCTACCTCCACTGCTGTTGGTGGTAGCCAGCAAACTGTGGGTCCCGCTTTCGGCCGCGGCGGTTGTGTTGACCGGCGCCGTGGGGGTATTGAACGGACCCCATCCCTGCGTGGTTCCATCTTCGAAATCATATGTTGCAACGACCTGCGCGCTCATCGGCCTCGCATAAAATAGCGCGAGACAAAGAACCATTGCAGAAATGGAAGGAAGCTTGTAGCCAGAGAAAGCGTGGAGTGATTTTCCTGCGGAATGAAACATCGTGGTTCCTCTCAAATCAGCGGTGCGGCGTGGCGCCGCTTATCAGGGCAGTCGTTTCGGCGAACGGCTTAGTTCGCGGGCCAAACTATATCCTGAATTCCTACAAATTGTCAATGAATTCCCCGATCATGTAGATTGCGGTGAGAACCCGAATTTTAGAAGAAGACGCCCTTCCAGCCCCGACCTGATACGGCACTTGTTCCCATTTTTCACGAGCTTCCCCACACTCACATTGGTGACCTTTATAAGCAGCAACTTTCCCATGGGTTTGGGTTCATAATCTGAAGGAAGGTTTATTCCGCCTTTCCAAGGCAATGCACTTGTCTCGAAAACAACTAGGATTGTCCGCCGCCCTGATATTGTTTGCGGCCTGCCTGCCACTGGCCCTCGCCCGGAAAAAGAGCGCCCCCGCCCCGTTGCGAATGGACGAGCACAAACGTGCGGTTCACGCGTTAAACCGTCTGACCTTTGGGCCCCGCCCCGGCGACATTGAGCGCGTGAGCGCGATGGGCGTAGACAAATGGATTGACGAGCAGCTTCATCCGGAAAAAATTGATGACAGCGCCATGGAAGCTCGTCTCGGGCAGTTCCCTACCCTTCGGATGAGTACGCAACAGATCGTGGAGAATTTTCCGCCGCCGGAGATTATTCGGGCCGTCGCCAATGGCAAAGATTCCATGCCTTCGGATCCAGTCGAGCATGCAATTTACGAAGCTCAACTGGAACGCTTTCAGGAAAAGCAGGAGCGGAAGCAGCAGGTCGTTCCCGCCAGCGCCAATATGAACAACATGGCGGATGCCGGGACTGGCACGGCTCTCACTGACGAAGAAATGTCCCGCCGTAACGAACATCGCCGCAATGAAGGCCGCCTGCGCGATGACGTGAATGTTGACAACCTACTCGACCTGCCGCCCGATCAGCGTACGAAAGCGATTTTGGCGATGCCGACCGAGGATCAAATCGCGCTCGTCACTTCTCTCAAGGGGCCAAAACGCAATGAATTGATCGAGGGCTTGAATCCGCGCGATCGCGAGACGGTGATTGCGCTTAATTATCCGATGCAGGTTGTTGACCAGGAACTCGTCGAAGCCAAATTGATTCGCGCGATCTACAGCGAGCGCCAGTTGCAGGAAGTGATGACGGATTTCTGGATGAATCACTTCAACGTATTCATCGGCAAACAAGCCGACCGCTATCTTCTTACGAGTTACGAGCGCGATGTGATTCGTCCCCATGCCCTGGGCAAGTTTGAAGACCTGCTGCTCGCGACGGCGCAGAGTCCCGCAATGCTTTTTTATCTGGATAACTGGCTGAGCGTGGGACCGAATTCCGATTTCGCAAACGGCACTGGAAAGCGTTTCTACGGTAATTGGCGAAAGCGCGCCAAACGGAATGGCCCAGTAAAGCTCGCGAAGGGCAAACGGAACGGCCTAAATGAAAATTACGGCCGCGAAATAATGGAGCTTCAGACACTTGGCGTAAACGGTGGCTACACGCAGAAAGACGTAACGGAAGTAGCGCGCGTGCTAACCGGGTGGACATTAAAGCCGCCCAAAGACGGCCGCAGTTTTACTTTCGACGAGCGCAAGCACGAACCGGGGGACAAGATGGTCCTCGGACATCGCATCAAACCCAATGGCGAAAAGGAAGGACTGGAGGTGCTGCATCTCCTGGCGCATAATCCCTCCACCGCGAAGTTCATTTGCACCAAATTGGCGATGCGCTTTGTTTCGGATGATCCGCCGCCCGCTTTAGTGGACCGCATGTCGCAAACGTTCCTGAAAAAAGATGGCGACATTCGCGAAGTGCTCAGGACAATGCTTCATTCGCCTGAATTCTGGGCTCCTGAAGAATATCGGGCAAAGGTGAAAACGCCTCTGGAATTCGTTGTCTCGGCGGCGCGCGCAACCGGTGCGCAGATAGATAACGCCATGCCCCTTGCCTATCAGCTTCAGGTCATGGGGATGCCACTTTATGGTATGCAGCCGCCGACGGGATATTCGATGAAGGCCGGCGCGTGGGTAAATTCCGCAGCGCTTTTGGGACGGATGAACTTCGCGCTTGGGTTGACCACCGGAAGGTTTACGGGTGTTCAGGTGGATACGAACGAGGTATTGGGTCCAGCCCCGGCAGTTGATCCGCAGCAGATTTTGGCCGTTCTCGAGAATAGTTTGCTCGCCGGCGACGTCTCGAAGCAGACTCATGACACGATCGCGGCGCGGTTGGATGATCCAACAATCGCACAGCGGAAGCTCGATGATCCTGCCCAGTCGCCGAATGTGAAGATGATAGCGGGATTGATTTTAGGATCTCCGGAATTTCAGAGGAGATGAAGCTGCTGCTAGCTGCTGGCTACTAGCTATCGGGGATCGGGAGCTAGCAGCCGGAAGCTAGCAGCCAGGAGCGTTTTTTATGTCCATCAC
The DNA here is from genome assembly GCA_050745965.1 of Terriglobales bacterium. Classification (GTDB taxonomy): domain Bacteria; phylum Acidobacteriota; class Terriglobia; order Terriglobales; family Acidobacteriaceae; genus PALSA-188. The sequence goes on from JBOGLB010000454.1 coordinate 3,039, forward strand.
TCGTCGCGTATTTCTTCGTAACAGCGCCATCGCCGTAGTCGGCACGGCGGCCGTTCCAGCATTTCTTACTCGAGCCGCCTATGCCGCCGAGTCGCTTGGCATCAAGAACAAACGGCTGGTCGTTATTTTCCAGCGCGGCGCGGCTGACGGTTTGAATATCGTCGTTCCGCATGGGGAGCAGGCGTACTACGCGATGCGGCCATCCATTAATATTCCGCGCAACGCGGTGATTGACCTTGACGGATTTTTTGGGCTGCATCCATCGCTGTCGCCCTTCCAGCCTCTATGGAATCAGCGCCAGTTGGC
>JBOGLB010000455.1:0-6201 GCA_050745965.1 Terriglobales bacterium
GCCTCAAGGTGCTTGCGCGCCATGACGACTGAAAGTTTTTCCGCCATCAAATGCGTCTTGCCTTTGCGCCGGATTCCGGCGGTGTCAATGAAGCGAAATCGCTGACCATCGCGCTCGACAATTTCATCCACCGCGTCGCGAGTGGTGCCGGGAATCTGAGAAACGATCGCGCGCGAAGTTCCAGTGAGCCGGTTCAGCAGAGTGGATTTCCCGACATTCGGATGGCCGATGATCGCGACTTTGGTTTCTCTTGCTGCCTCCGGCGCTTCATCAGATTCGATGTCGTCCGCTATTTCGACGTCATCTTTAGAATGCTTTTCGGGAGTCCGCGATTCGGCTTTCGCTTCGGGATCAGCAGTTTCTATTTTCAACGCGACAAAAACGGAATCCAGCAAATCATCAACGCCGCGCCCGTGTTCGGCGGAAATTGGAAAAAGCTTCCTAATGCCAAGCCGGTGGAACTCATCCGCCATGCGCTCCTGCTTATCGCTGTCAATTTTGTTCACGGCAAGAAACAGTGGCTTGCCGCCGCGAATCATGAGCCTCGCGAGTTCGAGATCCGGACCGGTCACCTCGGTTCGCCCGTCAATCACCATGATGACGGCGTCCGCTTCTGCGAGCGCAACTTTCGCCTGGCGATAAATTTCCGACGGAATGAAATCTTTGTCTTCGGGAATGATGCCGCCGGTGTCCACAATGCGAAGGCGGCGTCCGCGCCACGCGGCCTCGCCATAGAGCCGGTCGCGGGTGATACCGGGCTCATCGCCGACAATGGCCCGCCGCGATCCAACAATGCGATTGAACAATGTTGACTTGCCAACATTGGGACGGCCCACAATTGCGAGAGTCGGAACTCCCGTAGCCGCCGGTTCGCTCATCGCACTGGATCTGATTCTGGTCAATGAACTTGTTCCCGAAGAGAACCGGGGTAGAGGCAGTCAAAGACTTTCTCGCACGAGAATTGTTTATAAATTCGCACAACTCGCCGGCGGGGGCGCACGCGCCACACTAAATGAAAAGACCTAAGAGGCAATACTACGCCCTGCGCCGCGAGGACTGCGGGAACGGCGCGAGGCAAAGGCTTCCACCCGATTGCGGCCGGCGTGCTTGGCGCGATACAGCGCCTTGTCGGCGGATTGAATTACCTGTTCAGCGTCACGCGTGCGCGAACTCGCTTCTGCAACGCCAATGCTTACCGTGACCGATAGTGCGGTGCCATCGGTTTCCGAAAGCTTTCTCAAATCAGACCCCTTGATGGCCGTTTTTTTGCGGCTATAATCTCGACGATCCGGCCCCCGAGGTTCGGCCCGCCTTTCCGACGCCTCGCGCAATCGAAAGCTGGAAGCCTCAATTGTGGCGCGCAAGATTTCCAGATCCTCCAAAACTTCCTTCATGGGCTTGCCGGAAAACAGAATAGAAAATTCCTCGCCGCCAACGCGAAACGCCCTGCCGCCGCCGCTGACTGCCGCAAGCCTTCGGGCAACTAATCGCAAAACCTGGTCTCCGGTTTCGTGGCCGTAGGTGTCGTTGAAACTCTTAAAGTGATCAATGTCAACAGCTGCGATCGAATAAGGCGCGGTCAGGCCCGGGAGCGCCTCATTAAATGCCCGGCGTGACGGCAAGCCTGTGAGTTCATCGTGATAAGCCAGTGCGTAAGTATTCTCGACAATCGAGCTGACCAGAATCAGACCTGCCGTGGCGAAATAAGCAGTCCCATTTTTGCTGATCGCTCCGCCTTGCAAGCCCATGAATGCCGCTGCCGCCGACCAAAGCAATCCGCTCTCAATCGGTTTGCGATAAAGAAAAAATCTCAGCAGCAGCACTCCGAAGGCGATAACGAAGGTGACCAGCCCAAGTTCTGGCAAGTTTGTCAAATGAGTTCGGCCCATACCGAAAATCGGATTGTGAATCAGCCCCGGTCCGGCTCGCTCCCCGGGGCGGCTGATCACCGCGACGAATACCGATTCAAAAAAGAGCAATGCGACACGTGAGGCAATAGCCGGAATTGCGAATCCTCGCTCGCGGACGAACGAAACAAAAATAAAATTCAAGGGGATTAAAAAACAGACCGCTTCAAACGCGATGCGTCCTGGGCCGTAAAAAACTGGTTTGCCTGGAGAAAAGAAATCGATGGCTCGATAAGCCAACAACAGTGTAACTAACGCAAAGAAAATGCGGTTTGAATGAAATCGCCACGCCAGTAAGAACCCGGCGAAGCATACCGCATAAAGATAGAACTGGATCGCCGACACCGAAAGCCGCACGGCGCCAGTAGCCAGTACCAATACCGAAGCCAACAACAGTACGCCGCCCGGCATAAACAGCGATTTGAGGTTTCTGAGGGTCAAGTTTTCGTGGAGTCTGCCCAGCCTTCCAAATTATCACCTCCCGCTCGACCGGCGGGTGAGTGGCGGCAAGGATTCCCATTTCTGCACTCAATCCTACCTGGGGAATCCGAATCTTTCGTGCAGGCGTATTTCCGTTCGACGCCGCCATTCCTGCTCAAGAATCAAAGGTGCCGATTAGAGCACCCTTATGCGAATCTTAATTGCGGAAGACGATCCTGCTCTCGCCAGCTTTGTGAAAAAAGGATTGGAAGCGGAGTACTATGCAGTGGATATTTCGCCGAATGGCGAGCACGCCCGCTCCATGGCCGCCGAATTCGATTACGACCTTCTAATCCTGGACCTAAGCTTGCCCCAGCTGGATGGCGTTACCGTGCTCCGGTCGCTGCGGGAATACAGGCCCAGGATGCCGATTCTGGTCTTGACCGCCCGCAACCGTATCGAGGACCGTGTGCAATGCCTCGACTTGGGTGCCGACGACTATCTGACCAAACCATTTTCGTTCGTGGAACTGGCAGCTCGTATCCGCGCATTGCTTCGTCGAAGCAATCTGCCGGCTGCCTCTACCCTTATGGTCGCCGACCTCAAACTCGACCGGATTGAGCGCAGAGTAGAACGTGGCGGCCGCAAGATTGACCTCACCTCGAAGGAATTCGCCCTGCTTGAGTACATGATGCGCAACGTCGGCCGCCGAGTCACCCGCGCCATGATTATTGAACACGTTTGGAATCTCTCTTTCGACACCTCGACAAACATCGTGGATGTGTACGTTAACTATCTGCGCCGCAAGATGGACAAGGATTTTTCCAGTCCTCTTATTCACACCGTTCGCGGCGTGGGTTACGAGTTGAGCACCCGTCCGACAACGCATACGGCGCAATTCCACGTTTGATCCCGTTCGCGCACATATTCCCATTGAGGGACTGACTTGCGACGGGTAAGAAGCTTTTAATCCGACTCTAATCGCCTTCTAACCGTCGGGGAATCAAATCACACCTATACACGCCACAGTCGCTTGCCTTTCTTGTCTTTGAGTTCTCCCCCCCCAAAGCATTTGAGAAGCCTTGTGCCCGGCCACGGCGCTGTTCGATTAAATCGGTGCCCGAAATTAGGGAGGACAAGAACATGCCTACGAATCAAAATAAATCCGACGGCAATCCCTGGAATAACGGCGAGGAGCGGGAACGCCTACTTATGCAACAACTTCCGCAAGTGCGCTACATAGCCCGCCACATCCACGACCATTTGCCTCGACACGTTCTGCTCGACGATCTCGTACACGCGGGAGTACTGGGCCTGATTGATGCCTTGCAAAAATTCGATTCGGAGAAGCACGTGCAGTTCGGCTCTTATGCCAAATTTCGCATACGCGGCGCGATCCTTGACAGCCTGCGCGAGATGGACTGGAGCCCCCGCGATCTTCGACGCAAGGGCCGTCGCCTGGAAGAGGCATATAACAAGCTCCGCAGCGAATTAGGACACAATCCCAACGAACCGGAACTGGCAGCTGAGCTGGGCATGGGTCTGCGCGAGCTTCAGGAGTTGCTTGGAGAGATTGATGGGCTCGAAGTGGGAAGCCTTCGGGTCCTGTCATCGCGTGACGGCAAAGAAGAAGATCTCTGCGAATACCTGCCCAACGAAGCGGACGAAACGCCTTTGATTCTATGCCTTCGATCCGAGATGAAACAATTGCTGGCGAACGCTATCGAAGAGTTAACCAAGAAGGAGCAGCAGGTACTGGTTCTCTACTACTACAAGGAATTGACTATGAAGGAAGTTGGCGCACGTTTGGGAGTCGGGGAATCCAGGGTCTCCCAAATTCATTCGGTTGCGGTGGTGCGGTTGCGTGCCCGCATGGGGCAACTGACCGGCGAGGCAGTGCGACCAAATAGCACGAACCCAGCCGCAGCATGGGCTTAGGAAATTGGTTGATAAGTGCCGTCGTGCGCTAAGAGGCTTAGGCGGACTTGCGGCTCAAAAGCTCGTTCACCGGTAGTAGCACATTCATCGAACCTGAGCGAAAGCCTTCGAGATCAAGCGTGACGAACTTAAAACCCAGCCCTTTGAATATCTTTGTAAATTGCAACGCCATCGCCGAATCGAGCGCGGCTGGCATTTCTTCCCATGCAATTTCGATCCGCACTATATCCCCATGGTGCCGAACCCGAAACTGACGGAAACCCAAATTTCGCAATGCGTCTTCGCCACGTTCCACGACGCTCAGCGACTCGCGCGTCACCGAACGTCCATATTCGATCCGCGATGACAGGCACGCCGACGCCGGCTTGTCCCAAACCCGCAAACCCGCGGCACGGGCCATTTCGCGGATGTCGTTTTTTCTCAACCCCGCATCCCGCAGAGGGGCTGCGACGTGATGCAGCTTCGCCGCCGCCTGCCCCGGCCGGAAATCCCGTTCGTCGTCCAAGTTCACGCCGTATGCGATCGAATCGAAGCCGTGACTGTCGCGAAACTGTTCCATCACCGTAAACAATTCGTCTTTGCAATAAAAGCAACGGGATGCGTCGTTCCGGGCATATTCTGGACTGTCGAGCTCAGAAGTCACTACGACTTCCAACGGGATATCGTGCTCCCGGGCGAACGACACAGCGTCCTCAAGATGCGTTCTCGCCAAGCTCGGCGAATCCGCTATGACTGCGAGCATCCCCGTGCCAAGCACCTGATGTGCCGCCCACGCTAGGAAAGCTGAATCCACTCCTCCGGAATACGCGACCAGAGTCCGGCCCAGGGCGCAGAGATGTTCATTGAGAACCTGACGCTTGGCCAGCAGATCACGGGACAGTGACATGGGGATATTCTAACTCGATCTCTTTGGCCCGGCTCGTGTCAGGATACAAGTCACGCGGACAAAGGTATCCGCGTCACAAAACTCCAACTTCAAAAGAAGAAAGCCGGACTGGTTGGCCCGGCCTCATCCTATACACCTTCGGGGAACTACCTGTTTACGAAGACTCCCCGCAGATATCGAATTCCATAAAGAAGAAAGCACTCCATCCTGGCAATAAATTACATCACCAAGGCGAGATTTTCGAGTTCGAGCTGCAACACCGGCATGGCGCACCCGGACATTTCTACTCTGCCGACGGCATCCATCGCCGCCTCGGGGGAAACACCGTAGCCTCTCCCCATGAGGAATACCTGGACCAGTTCGGCGGCCTCGCGCGAGTCAATCAGGCCTCCCTGAAGCAGGTCGTTTCTTAAAGCCGTCAATTCCGTTGTTGTAAATCTTTCTTTCATGTCTTTCATGGCCGTCATCACCTCCGACTCCGACCTCAACCGCTTAACTATTAGACTCCGTCAGTGCCGTCAACGTTGCATGCAATTTCAATGCCGATCTACAGCCTTTCCTATATATACGGACGGAAAGTCAATCTAGTTTCTTAAACCCCGCTATTTAAATAAGTTGCTGACTGCTGGCGATCTCCTTTCGTCTCAAACGAGGGGTTTCTGGATTCTCACGTCTCGATGTGCAACAGATTGTGTAGCAGAGAGGCAACACAAAATGTCATTCCGGGAACATCTGTGGGAATCTTTCCCAAATGAAAACTCCCGCGCTTGAGAATTAGACGACTAATTCGTCGGACGATTAAATCCGCAAGAAGGGCGCCGAGAACACTCAATGTGGTATTCGACCGGTGGTGGAAGTAGTAAAAGGGCTACCGCTACACGCGCGTGAAGTCAATATATCCCCGCTGGGCGTCTGTCCTTGTGAGTTTCACTCTTAGCTTGTCCCCTACATCCAGGCCGCTACTCCCTTCGACTAGCAATCCCTCCACATGCGGTTGCATTAACCGGACGAACGTGCCTCTTGGAGTTGCTCCCGTAACAATGGCGTCGA
>JBOGLB010000456.1:0-3849 GCA_050745965.1 Terriglobales bacterium
CAGACTAAACATTTTCTCCTTCCGATGCGCAAGAGCACACAAAACTGGCATTCATAGACTGACGGGCCCAGCGCCATCCGCGGCGGTCGTAATGTAAATCTGCGGGTCAATGCCGGTCCTAGCTTTATACATTTTTGAGATTTCGCTCGTAAATTCCGAAGCCATCTCTCTTTGGACAAGGTTGATCGTGCAGCCTCCAAAACCCCCGCCAGTCATGCGAGCGCCATACACGCCGCGCAAACCGGAAGCCAGTTCGACCATAATATCGAGTTCCGCGCAGCTGACTTCGTAGTCATTCTTTAAGCTGCGGTGAGACTCATACATAAGTTCACCAAAACGTTTGATTTGTCCGGATTGCAATGCTGCTGCCGCTTCCAAGGTCCGTGCATTTTCGGTAATTACATGCCGGCAGCGGCGGAAAATTGTTTCGTTCAATTCCTCGGCATATTGCTGAAGTTGTTCAAATGAAACATCGCGCAGAGCTCGAACGCCCGGCACTTGCGCGGCGAAAAATCTCGCTCCCTGCTCGCATTGCGAACGGCGAAGGTTGTACTCCCCGCTAACATTCCGATGGGGCACCATGGTGTTGCAGATGACAAGGCTGAGGTCAGCGGGCAGCGGCAGCAATTTGAACTCAAGCGACCTGCAATCGAGAAGCAAAGCATGTCCCGCGCGGCCGTTCACCGCTGCGAACTGATCCATTATTCCGCAACGTGCACCGACGGTCTCATTCTCAGCGCGCTGGCATAGTTGCGCGAGTTGTTTCCTGCCCAACGTTCCGCCCCCAACCGTCTGGCCCGACACGGAAATCAGCGCGAGAGCGCTTGCAACTTCAAGCGCCGCCGACGAACTCAACCCAGCACCCATGGGAACATCCGAATAAACCAGCAGATTGCAACCGTTAACTGCGTATCCGGCTGTCTTCATCTGAATCGCAACCCCGCGAACATAATCAAGCCATTGATGTCGCGGGGAAGCGTTATCTTCATAAAGATTAAACTCCGAGGTCTCATTCCACTTTTGGGAGTGCACGACCACTTTGCCATCGTCCCTTGGCGCGACCGCGACCCACGTATGGAACTCAATCGCGGCGGGCATGACAAATACATCGTTGTAGTCGGTGTGCTCTCCGATCAGGTTTGTGCGTCCCGGAGCGCGAAAGATTCGAGGTGACTGACCGAATAGTTCCACGAATCGGTCTTTTATCTCCGCAATCTCTTCACCTTTCAAAATCTAATCCCTTAGCTGGAATGGAAAGCAAGGGCTGAGTATATCAGCGGGTTCTGCGACATCTGCGTTCGCGGATGAACGCAGTAATGTTCCAGTTAACTCCGTTAAGCAAGTGCGGCGCCTCGACGTGCAATTTGCGAATCATCAAATCTGGCCCGTGCTCCGCCACTATAATTATCACTCCGCAAGCGTTTGACTTCGGGTTCGGATTGCGCCTAATATCGCGCCCGAAGGTGTATTTTCTTACTGCGTGCTCGATCAGACCATTTCGCATTACCACATCACCGAAAAACTCGGGGGCGGCGGAATGGGTGTGGTTTATGGCGCCGAAGACGTCCGCCTGCACCGCCAGGTAGCGCTGAAATTTCTGCCCGAGGAAATGGCCAAGGATCCGCGTGTTCTCGAGCGGTTCCGCCGCGAGGCTCGCGCCGCTTCCCAGTTGAATCATCCCAATATTTGTACGATTTATGACATTGATAACAATGAGGGAAGGCCCTTCATTGTTATGGAGCGGCTGGAAGGGGAAAGCCTTAAACAGCGCCTCCGGGGCAATCCACTCGACCTGGAAGAACTCCTCGATATTTCCATTCACGTTGCGGACGCTTTGATTGCTTCCCACGAAAAGGGAATTGTCCATCGCGATATCAAGCCGGCCAATATTTTTATTACTAAGAGCGGCCAGACGAAAGTCCTGGACTTTGGGCTCGCAAAGTCGGCGCGCGAACAATCCGGGACCAGCGACGGCAATTTTGAAGATTCTCTGACCCAGATGGGCGTGATTCCCGGCACCGCCGTTTATATGTCTCCGGAGCAGGCGCGCGGTGAAATCCTGGATGCTCGCAGCGACATTTTTTCCTTTGGCGTTGTCCTTTTTGAAATGGCTACCGGAAAAAAGCCATTTAGTGGTACGAACATCGTCACCACGCTCGACGCTGTTTTGAATAAGAAGCCGGTCTCTCCGCTGACTATAAATTCGGCCTTGCCTCCTGAACTGGAGGCGATTATCGGAAAGGCGATGGAGAAGGATCGTGACAAACGATACCTCAACGCCGAGGATCTGAAGGAAGATCTTCAGCGCCTGAAGAAGGAAACCGAATCGGGCCTCACCAGGACGAGCCTGCGTGATTTTTCCCCGCTGCGCGCGTCTTCCAAGACGTTCCAGCAATCTGCTCCGTGGCATAAATATCTGGTAATCGGAATGGCTTTGCTTTTGATCACGGTTCTGGCTTCGGTGGGGACATGGTGGTACCGGCATCGCGTCGGCGGCTCTTCATCGCACCCGGGAACAGCAATCGCTGTGCTTCCGCTGCAAAACATGAGCAATTCCAATGATATTGACTATCTTCGTTTCGCTTTGGCCGACGAAATCTCGAATGTGCTCATGTACACGCGTTCTTTGGATGTGCGTCCTACGTCCAGCACCAGGGAATTTTCGGGGCCGGAGGTAGATCCCCAAAAGGTTGGCAAGAAACTGCACGTTTCCACAATCATTACGGGTCATTTCCTGGAGCAAGGCAAGCAATTGTTAGTAACGGTTGAAGCCATTGACGTTGGCAGTGACAAACTCATTTGGCAAAGCACACTCAGCGCCGGGGCGCAGGACCTTATCGGTGTGCAAGGGCAACTTGCCACGAGGATGCGCCTTGGGCTGCTCCCGCAACTTGGCGCGGCCGACGGTTTTGTTGAGGCAGGCACGAAGCCGAAGAATCAAGACGCTTACGATTTATATCTGCGGACGCTGGCAATCTCCCACGATCCCGATCCGAATAAATCCGCGATCTCGATTCTGGAGGAAGCGGCCAGCATGGATTCAACCTACGCGCCAACCTGGGCAGCTCTGGGCCTGCGTTATTACTACGATGCGGCCTATTCAAATGGCGGGGAGAAATCGCTCCAGAGTTCAGAGCAAGCCTATCAGCGTGCATTGGCGCTCGATCCTAACCTCAATTCCGCGTCCGCACACCTCATCCTGCATATGGCGGAACGTGGCGACATCACGGCAGCCTACGATCAAGCCAAAGCGTTGGTGAAACGACGTCCCGAAAATGCGGAATCTCACTTCACTCTGTCCTACGTCCTTCGCTATGCAGGGATGTTGCCGGAAGCCACTCACGAATGTGATGTTGCTCTGGCGTTGGATTCCGGCAACTACGAATTCCGGTCCTGTGCGTGGGCTTTCCTGGAATCGGGAAGAACACAGCGAGCCATGGACTTTATCCATCTCGACGATAATTCGGAGTGGGCAGCCGCGATCACGGTTGCGAGCCTGCTTCGGCAAGGGAACATCGAGCAGGCCCGCATCGCGGTTAAGAAAGTTTCCGCGAACCCCTTCGATCATCGCGATCTCTTGGAAGCCTGTGTGCAAGCCAATCCGCCTGCGAATCTCGATGCGATCGCCCAGAAGGCGGAGGTTGCGCTGTCAGCCCAGCCCGATCCCGAAACTCGCTACTATGAGGGTGCTCTCCTCGCATATTGCGGGAAAACAGATGCTGCGGCGCGGCTGATTAAGAGCGCCATTGGCCAAAATTATTGCTCGGTTTCGGCACTACAGTCCGATCCTCTGCTGGCCAGCTTGCGACGCACCCCATCTTTCGCTGAGTTGCAAGCCGCTGGTCAACA
>JBOGLB010000457.1:0-4494 GCA_050745965.1 Terriglobales bacterium
TCCGGGCATCAGCTATGACGGCGGATACCAGCAATACATGGTGGCTCCCGTGGAAGCACTGGTGCCGATACCCGAAAGTCTGAGTGACGCTGAGGCGGCGCCGTTGCTGTGCGCCGGAATTACTACCTACAATGCGTTGCGGCATAGCGGGGCGCTTCCCGGCGACCTGGTCGCTGTGCAGGGAATCGGCGGTCTGGGCCACCTCGGAATTCAATTCGCGAACAAGTTTGGTTATAAGGTGGCGGCGATCGGGCGCGGGCCCGAAAACGCGACGCTGGCAAAGAAACTTGGAGCAAATGTATACATTGATAGCCAAACGACGAATGCAGCACGGGCCTTGCAAAAACTGGGCGGCGCAAGAGTAATTCTAGCGACGGCCCCGAGCTCGAAAGCGATGTCGGAACTGATAGACGGTCTTGGGCCGAACGGCAAGCTCGTGGTGATCGGTGCGACTTTTGATCCAATTGAGGTCACGCCGCTACAGCTCATTAGTGGAAGTAAGACTATTCAAGGCTGGGCCGCTGGAACCCCAGCCGATTCCGAAGACACACTGCGGTTTGCAGAACTATCGGGCGTGCGGCCCATGATCGAAAAGTATCCGCTCGAAAAAGCGGCGGAGGCTTACGCACGAATGATCAGCGGGAATGCGCAATTCCGCGTGGTTTTGACGATGTGACGTTGGCCAACAACGCAATCGGATATACCGCGAGCATGGGGGATTGTTTGTCATTTCGGGAATGGGTTCTCGCAATTCGTCGAAGCAATTTGGTTTTCCTTCCGGACTGAAGCCTACAATTTCAGTGTCAAGACTCGCACTGGAAGAATCTCGCACCATCAGGCCCGAACATTCAAGTCCGCTGCAATTGGTTCTAGTGGGCTGACGGGTTGGTGTTGCCCGAGCCATGGCCTTTCGCACACACGGGGAAGCTGAGCAAATCTTCTAATGTTTTTCGCATGCGTACCTCGCTCAGTCGCTAACAACAGTGCATTGAACACTACTCGTTATTTCCCCAGTCGCCATTTGATACCACGAGGAGAGTAGATGAACCCCAAGCGTCCGGTTGTCGTATATGGAGCCAACGGTTTTTCTGGAAGACTCATCGCTGAATTTCTGCGTGAATACAACATTCCCTTTATTGCGGCCGGACGCAGCAGAGAGCGAATCCAAGAAGTGATGGATCGAGTCCCTGGCATTGAAACGGCGGATTATGAAGTAGTCGAAACCGGCGGGTCAGTAGATGAACTATCGGGTTTGTTCAAAGGCGTGAAAGTCGTTTGCAACGCGGTAGGCCCATTCATTTATCACGGGCCCGGAGTGATTGAGGCGGCATGGAACGCGGGATGCCATTATTTGGACATTGGCGGAGAGCAAGCCTGGGCGCGGGAAGTGGCAGAAAAGTGGGGGGCGAAATTCGCCAGCGCGAGACTGCTTGCTGCGCCCGGCACTGCATTTATGTCTTCCGTCAGCGACGCGGCCGCTCGCTTATGTCTAGAGTCATCAGCAATTGACACGCTCGAAACCTTGACGATGTTCAAAGGCATTCCGACGTTCGGATCCACCCAGACGATTTTCGCAGTCATTCCCACGGACGGCTATTACCTTGAGCAAAACCAGTACAAATCCTGGCCTCGGGCCACTCGCTATGACGTCGTGGTGCCCGGTTACATTCAGACCCAGCTCGCCCTCGCCTGGGGAGGTTTTCCCCAGCCCGTCTGGTTCAAAGATCATCCCCAAGTCGCGAATGTGAAATCAATCGGGGGCCTTCTGGACCGCCAGATTATGGAAGGGGTAGCGGCGACCGAGAAGATGTTCGAAGAACAGATACGTCCCCTACCCTCGAATGAACAGAAGAGCAAGCTGGCGGAAATGGCGAATAGTGTTCAGGCGGGCACTCCTCCGCGGGAAAATATGCGGGAGCAGCGAACCATTGACGTGGTGACGGGACGCGGCACTACAGATTTTGTGCAGTGCGTGATTTTTGGAACCTGTTGCTACCGGCAAACGGGATTATTGCAAGCATTCGCGGCGCACAATTTGATTCATTCCAGTCCGCGTAAAGTCGGATTCGCTTCCGCAGCGGAGGCCTTCGGACACCACGAACTGCTCCAAATCCTGGAGACCAGCGGGCTAGCTAAAGCAAGAATCTACAGGTGAACCTGCAAAGTATTCGTAACATTCGCCGAAATCAAAGTATGCGTGCCATTGACTACTTCGACAGAGGAGCGGATGCAGTTCCGGACCGAATTGCGATTGTTGATGTGGGCAGCCAATATTCGTATCGGCAGACCCGCATCCTTACCCAAAAGATTGCGCGCGCCATGGCGGCAACGGGCTTGGGGCATGAATGCGCCGGAATCTATTCGCACAATCATGCCGGTGTTCTGCTGTGCATGCTGGGAATTATGCGCGCCGGCGCCGTCTGGGTTCCGATCAATCACCGGAATGGTCATGATGCGAACGCGAGTTACATGAAGTATGTAGGAATGAACCTGGTGTTCTATCACAGCCATTTCAGCGAACGTGTCGGCCAGCTGAAAAGTAAAGTTCCCTCTTTGCGTCACTTGATCTGCCTGGACCGCCGTGATGGAGACAATCCGTCTCTGGAATCTTTCATGGCTGGGGGCTCTGATCAGGAATTGGAAGACTGGGCCGATCCCTCTGAAAATCCGGAGCGATTGATGGGCATTGTTCCCACTGGAGGTACGACGGGGCCTGCTAAAGGTGTCATGGTCACAGATCTGGCCTGGGGGACGATGACGGAATTGGCCGTTCAGTGCTGGGGCGGAAGCAACGCCGAGAGTGTTTGTCTGAGCGCTGCTCCCCTGTCTCACGCCGCAGGTGTCGTGGCATTTACGATGTTTGCAGTAGGCGCAACCAACGTGATCATGCCCAAGTTCGATGCGCTGGAAGTGTTGCGCAACATCCAGCGTTATAGAGTCAGCCACGTCTTTCTTCCTCCTACGGCGTTTTATTCACTTCTCGCGCATCCCGACGTAAAGAAGTTCGACTATTCGAGCTTGCGGGTCTTTTTATTGGCCGGAGGTCCGGTATCGCCCGACAAACTCAAGAAGGGCGTCGAAACCTTCGGACCCTGCATGTGCCAGTGTTATGGCCAGACAGAGGCCCCCATGCTCTTGACATGGCTCGATCCTGAAACGATTGCGGCGGCAGCCCGCGGGGATCATCCGGAGCGCCTGAGCAGTTGTGGCCGGCCTACAGCGGGAGTCCGGCTTGCGATTTTGAACGATCAAGGCACCGTCCTTCCTCCACGCCAAACGGGGGAAATCGTGGCGCGCGGAACTCTTGTCACTCCTGGTTACTACGATATGCCGGAAGCCACTGCGGAGATTCGAACCTACGGCTGGCATCATACTGGAGACATCGGTTACCTGGACGAGGATGGTTATTGCTATATCGTGGATCGCAAGAAGGACCTCGTCATTACAGGCGGCTTCAACGTTTACTGTGCGGAAGTGGAGGATAGCATTATGGCTCTTTCCGAAGTTTATGAATGCGCAGTGATCGGGATTCCAGATGAGAAATGGGGAGAAGCCGTTAAAGCAATTATTGTTCTACGAGAAGGGGCTCAACTCACAGAGGAGACTGTAATTGCCCGCTGCAAGACCAACCTCGGCAGCGTAAAATCTCCGAAATCCGTGGAATTCAGAAACTCGATTCCTAAAACGCCCGCCGGAAAAGTTGACCGTAAACAACTCCGCGAAGCGTATTGGGCAAATACACGGCGCGCTGTTCACTGAAGATCCAACTCATTTGTTTTGACAAGATCGCAACTCTGCCTTGAACGATAGACCATGTTCGATTTTTCAGCGCACCAACCTTCCCAAACTAGAACATAAACTTGGCTGAAATTTGAAGCTGCCGCGGATTGAACATCGTTCTCGGTATGCCGAAAAGCGGATTTGGCGATGGCGATCCTCCGTTATCCGCCGGACAACTCACCGTGCCTTGTTGGATTGCTACCGATGCGGGGTCGTTGTAATGCGTTGGCGGGGCGCCGCAGAAACCGATGCTTCCGCCCCCATAGACGGAAGTGACCTCGTTTATGTTCTGGCGGTTAAACAGGTTAAATGCATCCAGCGCAACATTCATGGCCATGCGCTCGTTGAAATGTAGGGTTCGGGCAAGTCGAAGGTCCGTGGTATAAAAATCATCGCCTCGATAGGAATTCCGCGGCGACCATCCAACCCGATCAGTTACAGGATTGGTGTCGCCATTTATGTCATTTCCGACAAAGATCGTGAAAGGCCGCGGTGACTGTAGAGTGACAATCCCACTGAAATCAAAGTTTCTAACGAATCCGTGATTGGAGGTATTGGCTGTGAAGTTACTTACGAAGCGGTGGCGGACATCCTGTACCGAATCCGCCCGCTCCAGTTTGCGATTAAATAAATCTTCGGGAGTGCTGACGAAAGTGAGGAAGGTTCCATCATCTCGGGTATGCGACAGAGTATAGTTGGCGCTAAATCTCAGAT
>JBOGLB010000458.1:0-5040 GCA_050745965.1 Terriglobales bacterium
TTCGGGATCTCGCGGCCGGTAGGCTATGAATGGGTGAGTCGTTACCGGCAAAGCGGAATAGCCGGCATCGTCGAGCGGAGCCGGCGTCCGCAGCCGCAAGCTATCTTTGCGCGGCGTCAGAATCAAAGATTTAATCAATGAAGGCCGGCGGTGAGCCGGTTTGTCCTGGATGCTTCCATCGTTCTAACCTGGTGTTTCCACGATGAAAATTCTGCGTTGGCACGTCATGTCGCCGACAGGTTTCAGCAAGATGACACGGCACTCGCGCCTTCGTTCTGGCCGCATGAGGTGCTGAACGCCCTGGTTGCCGGAGAAAAACGCAAGCGCGTCTCCCGAGATGCAATGCAAGAGTTTCTCGACGACCTGACGGTGTTGCCCGTTGCGCTGCAAGCATTTCCCACTGCCGACGTTTTTCGAAGAATTCAGTTACTCAGCCGTGAGCATGGCCTGACTGCGTACGATGCTGCATATCTTGATCTTGCCATTGAGGGCGGATTACCTCTTGCCACTCTGGATGAAGATCTGATTAGGGCATGTAAGAAGGCTGGGATGCGATTAGTGTTGTGATCTCCCGGCCTGTGCGCCGGACAGCAAATCGGGCAAATCCGGGGCATATAGACACGACGTTCCCTACTCGCATTCATCATTTTCCCGCAGGCCTACCTTGCGTCAATGATGAGTAAATGCTCATCCATTGCTGACGAACAACTTGCCACGAATAGCGCCGTAATTCCTCATGGGCATTGCTGGCCAACCTGCATGCAAGGTCCGGATCTTTCAGCACGCTAATAACATTTTGCGCGAGAGCTGCCGGGTCGCCAGGCTCCGAAAGCAATCCGGTGCGCTGATCATCAATGAGATATCGCATGCCTTCGGGAGCGGTTGTTACGACCGGAGTCCCCGCTGCGAATGCTTCGAGAATAGAGACCGGCATATTGTCCAACCGGGACGCATTAATAAAAACGTCGGCCCGGTCATAATATCCACCGATTTGCTCCCGGGACGCGACTCCCGCAAAGTTTATGCCGGCAATGCCTAATCGCCTCACCAGAGACAGGATTTCGTTTTCCAACGGCCCCCCGCCCACAAGATCCAAGCGCGCTTCGGGGAAAGTTCGCTGTACCTCGGCGAAAGCGCGCACAACCACATCAATCCCGTAGTAGGGGTGGAATCCCCTTGTGCAAACAAGATAAGGCCGCAAACGCTTTCTAAGGCGAAACGAAAATTTTGAGAGGTCTACGACGTTGGGTATGGCTGCTGCAATTAGCCCGAATTCTCGGAACACGTCCACGAGATAGCCAGAGGGAACCACCAGGGCGTCCACATTCTTCAGAACTGGAAGCGCGGTTCGAAAACGGCGCAGGTGATCCTTCGCCTCTCCGCTGTGGTAATGGAGCAGAACCTTTTTCTTCAGGACGCGCGCCATTAGCCAGGCGGGTACCGGTGCGATGAGGAAAGACCAGTAAGACGCAGAAAAGATATGTGCCACGTCCGCTTTCTTCAATCCACGCCAGAGGGCCAATAGATACAGGGGCTCTCGCACTATGGTGCGAAGCAACGGGATCCGTTCGATCCATTTAAGTCCGGGCGGAAAAGGAGGATCAATCGGAATGAGTTTGGCTTCGATTTCGGGATCGTTCTGCCAGTTTCGCAGCAATAAGTCCGCCTGGACCGATTGCCCCCCAACATAGCGCAACGATGCAGCCACGATGCTTACGCGTAATCGGGTACGATGCTCTTCAGGCGAGTGGGGACTACGACTGCGCGCCGTAGAGCGATGCCGGCTCTTTTTCTCAAGAAGCTCGGTATAGAGCTCCTCATGCCGCCGCCGCATTTGTTCGATGGTAAAGTTTGCCCTTGCGAACTGCCTTGCGTTTTCGCCGAACTCCCGACGCAATGTCGCGTCTTGCATTAATCTTTCGACCGCGGACGCCAGAGCTTCATCGTCGCCCGGAGGCACCAAAAAACCGCGGTCTTTGGTGATTAGTTCCGGATTCCCGCCTACCCGGCTGGCCACAACGGGGATACCGGCGGCCATGGACTCGATAATTACATTGGACAAACTTTCGGATGACGAAGGCGCTACAGAGACGTCCAGCGACGCCAGAATTGCAGTAATGTCCCTCCGGTCGCCCAGAAAATGAACCCTGTCAGCGAGGCCCAATTTGTTCGCGTGCAGCTCAAGCTCCTTTCGCAGGGGTCCATCGCCAATCACAATAAATTCCACGTCTTCGACCCGCCCGCAGATCCGAGCGGCAGCCTGAAGAAAGTCGCGATGATTCTTAGCGGCGCTATTCATTCTTGCGATCATACCCACGCGCCGGAATCCATCCCGTCTCGGCCTCGCGGGCGCGGTTTCCGCGAAGCATGATTCTTGAAGCCCATTGCCGATAACAACTACGCTGCTTTCCGCGATACCTTCTCGTACGAGTATTTCCGCTGCAGCGCGGGAGTTACACACAACGGCATCACACCTGCGGAACATTGCCATTTGCGCGCGGGATCGGGCGGGGCTCAGCAGGTCGCCGAGCTGACGCTGGCTTCCAATCACGACTGGAACTCGAGCGATCAACGCTGCCGGAATAAGCGTTAGGTTTGTGTAAAAATCAAATGCGTGAGCGACGGCGATATTCAGCGCACGTAAATGACGGCGAAGTTTCAGCCGCGTTCCAATCGAATGCAGACTGTATAGGCTGCCGCCCAATCCAAACTGCGGCACTTCGCCTAGTCCCTCAAGAAAAGCTCCTCGCCTCTGAATACAGCCCAGGTGCACGCGAAACAAGGATGAATCGAGAGAGTGAGCGAGTGCGGCGAACTGTCGCTCGCTGCCGCCAGTTTGAAAACTGTCCGTCATCAGAAAGACGCCCGGAAGGGATGGCGCGTGCGTCCCAATCAAGTTCGGTCCACCGTCGAGGCGATGTGGAATAATTTCTTCCATTTTAGCTTTGAGTTTCGCGATCAAGCCTGCGGTGCTTCAACCGGCGAAGCTCGAAGAGCAAGTTCTTCGATTTCCGATCCCCCGCCAAGACGGTCAAGCACTTTCCAGCCACCGTGTTCTTTTCGAAGAAGCGTGACCTGGTTGCTGAAGTCCTTTTCAAGGGTTCGGCCAACAATCCAAATGCCTCCCGGTTTAAGGCTGTGAAACGCGGCATTAATTCCCTCAATCAGGCGGTCGGTGGAGAAATAACTCATATTCAGGATGTTCATCGTACGCAACACATCACACGAATCCGGCAGGCATTCGAATACGGATCGCGCCTCCAGTTGAAACCTGGGATTTCGCTTGCTGAATTGAAGCGCTCTGGGATGCACACAGGAGATCTTGGCGACTTGATAGGCCGCTTCACCCTTGGACTCCATCCAGCCGTCGGGTAGCAATAGCTGGTCGAATCGTCTCTTCGCGCGGGCAGCGATTAAGCGATTGATAGGGTAACGCCAGGATCCGGGGCGTTGGAGAGACACAACAAAAGGCCAATTTATATATTGAAGCGGTTGACCGTTAGGTTCAAACACATAGGTTTTCCTCCCAGGCAACGACAGTTTTATCAAGCTGAAAAGAGCGTCAGAAGCTTCAAACAGGGTTAGCGGGAAAGCTTGAAACAGTCTTTCGGCCCATTCCAGTGAGGTTAACGCGTGCGACACAGCCCGGTCCTGCACGCGAACTTCGGTATCAGTGCCATACAGTTTCTTCATCCAGCGCATCGCTAGATCGTCAAGATCATGGAAACGGTTGGCAAAGGTGGTCCGGTAAGTTCCGTTGGAAGTTTGTAAGGTGCGGCTAATATCCTCGAAGACACGAATCTGCTCTTCGGTAGGATCATCGCCTACATTGAGTAGTTCATAGGATGCACGCGATCCTAGAACGTGCCGCCGGTCACGTGCCCGCAGGTATTCTTCCGATTTGAAGATTCCGAATTGCAGCATGAAAGCCCACAGGTCCGACTATAGAGCGCTTAGCCTTCCGTCCCGGTGACACATATTTCGGTCTACACAGAGGCTTGTGAAGACTTATGCTCGACCACAGAAGGCGAAGTCTTAGCATTTCTTTTCAGACGGTATTCGCGGAAATCGCCCGGATTGTCTTCCCGCCCATCACATGCCGCAAGGATAATATTCACCATTTCGCGTGCGGTGACGAAGTGAACAATCTCATTCCTTTGCGGCGCTCCTTCCACCAGTTCACGCAAGAATCGTTGCATGGAAGTTCCCAGGATTGCATCTTCCTGCGTCGAGTCCATGCTGTGGCAGTGTAGTTTTATAAATAACCAATCCGGACGGCCATCCACGCGAATGGCCGCGCGCTTCCACAAGCGGAGCCGGTGCAAACTGGGCGGATTCGGTTTTGTAAGGGCGCCATTCTCAATGCTTAGCCGGCGCTTGCCGTTCTGCGGATTAAAGTCCGGGAGCAGCGGCCCTTGCACCATGATCGGAAAAATCCCGGGTCTTCGCCCGGCCTTAAGAACGCGACCCTGGCGATGAGCTGCGCGCTGGTGAAGTGGAAGTACACACTCGTATAAGGAGTTTATTTTCCCAATTTGCGCCGGGTGAAAGGGTGCGGTCGGGAGTGTAAGGTCCGCGTAGCAGCCAGTCTCGGCAAGCACTTGCATTTCAGCATCAACACCGCAATTTATACCGCCAGCCGAATTCGCCAGTGCGAAGTTTCCATGTACGAAAGCGTATCGCGGAGAACCCTGGCCATCCATGTAGCAAAGCGCACCGTGCCGGTTGGCCAAGGTTTCGCGAAACTCAAGCAACTGTCGACGCGTATTCTCGGCTGTGTCCGGGGCACCTATCCCATGATGCAAATGAATCTCGATTTCTCCCCATCCCTCTGAACAGTGGTGTGCCAGCCGGTCAATAAGATTTTTGTCGTACTGTTCGGCAGGATAGAAATAAGTGTGCTTAAAAGGATGGCCATCGTTGTCTCGCCATTGAGTAACGGATCGGGGATAATCCCGGCACCAGTCTCCGAGCTTGCGTTCCTGCACTTCGTAGCGAACAGGCGCAACGCCTCCGTGAGGAAGAACGGAAGGCTCGAAA
>JBOGLB010000459.1:0-3810 GCA_050745965.1 Terriglobales bacterium
GGTGCTGCTGGTAGTGGAAGCGATGAAAATGCAAAACGAAATAAAGTCGGCCAGCAAAGGAATCGTAAGACAGTTAGTTTCGGAGGGAACTTACGTTAACGCTGGAGATGTGCTCGCAATTGTAGAATAGCGACTCTTGAGGGCCCTGGACCTACTTCGGGATTGCGTTATCTGCCAGAATTTTTTCCGCGAAGTAATTCTCCACCCGGGCCTGATCGCGCAACACCTCGTAATAGGCAGCTTTCAATAGTTGCTCACGATGATCGCGAAGCTGTGAACGAATTGCCTCCTGCACCCGCGGGTCAGAGAACTCCCGCTGCCCTGCCGGCTCTTTGGCAATCAGTTTCACAATTTGATATCCGACGAACTGCTTGGTAGCCGGATTAACAATCGGAATTACAGGCGTGTATTGTCCCGCTTTCAACTTCGAAACGCTGTCACGGGTGGCTGGATCGGTATTGTTCAGCGAAGACTCGGGCATGAATCCGAGGTCGCCGCCATTGCCTGCCGTCTGTGTGTCTTCCGAATAATTCATTGCCAGCGTCGCGAAGTCGTCGCCACTTTCGAGCCGGTTCAAGATCATCTGAATTTTCTTTTGTGCTTCAGCCTGGTTTTGCGCTTTGTCGTCTTGATTATGCGCCTGGGGATTCGGTATCGGAGTCACGAATATCCGGGCCAGATGATATTGGGGCTCGATGAGGTTGAATTCTGATCTGTGGGAATTGTAGTAATCAGAAATCTCCCGATCAGTGACATTAATTTTCGATGTGACCTCTTTGTTCATAACCTTGTCAATTGTCACGGAGCGACGAATATCCCGCTTGAAGTCATCGAGGGTTATGTTTTTTTGCTTCATGCGGGCGGCGAAGTCTTCCGCGCTGAAGGGTGACTTGATCTCATTTAATTTACGGTCCACTTCCTCATCCGTGGCCAGGAGGCCCAGTTTCTCGGCCCGGCGCATCAATATTTCGTTATCAATTAAATCGTGCAGAATATTGAGTTTTACGGTAGTCGCCTGCTCGCCAACTGGCTGCTGACCAGATCCGGCAGTCTGATTCCTATAATACTTTTCGACATCGGCGAGGTAGATCTTGTGGCCATCCACAACCGCGGCGACATCGTTTTCGCCAGTTTGTTTGCTTCCGCAGCCCACACTTCCCAGCGCGACTAACGAAAGAAATACAATCGAAGAAGCACGCACAAACCACGAACTAGGTTCCAAAAAATCCCCCTGATTTGTAATTCGCATTCAGATGAAGCCATTCCACCTGAACTGGAGTTGGATGATTCGTTCTGGCCCTACTTCGCCGCATTGCCCGCCGATGCGGATGCCGCCGCGGCTTGAGGATTCTTGGGTGCTGAAACTCCGGCCTGTTGCAGCGCCTCATCAAATATCTTCCGAAGGTCGGCAGCCGAAAGGGCGCCGTCAACTTCCTGGCCGTTCACGAATAATGTTGGTGTAGCGCTCATACCCAAAGACTCGCCTTCTTTTACCGATGCTTTCACAATGTCATCGTCTTGTGCCTTCACACACGCCTGAAGCTTGGCGCCATCCAATTTATATTTTGGAACATTGTTCAAGGCAAGGCGGTCGAGAGCGGCAAATTGACCATCGCGAGTAGCCTCGGAATTCACTTCGCGCTGATTCGCATGAATGTAGTCGGCAAACTCCCAATAGGCATCATTACTCTGGGAGGCCAGGCAATCGGCATCCACTGCGGCATGCATTGCCCAAGGATGAATTTCGGATAGCGGGAAATCCTTGTAAACGAAAAGTACGCGATCCCCGTATTCTTTGAGCAGTTCGGGGAACAGCGTCTCGTGCATGCGAGAGCAGAATGGACACTCCAAGTCATCGAAGCTCACGACCACGACTTTAGAGTCCTTATTTCCCCGCGTGGGGCGCCCCTTTATATCAATCTTTTTCATGATCTCGGCATAGGGGTCTTTGGTCAGATCAAGTTTGGTCATTCGGATCAACGTCTTCTTATCCTTCGAGAGAAGGAAATCGTAGGTCTGCTTCTTCTCCCCTCCATCGAAGGTGATCGTTAAAGCATCGTACTCAGGGAAATCACTGGCTTTGAGAGGACTGATTGTAATTTTTACGTGCGCGGGAATCGAATAGTAGATCCGCACCTGACGCTCCATACGCTGGACTAAATCGGGAGGAGCGGATTGGGCGGAACATCCGAGACACACGAACAGAAACACGAGAATAGAGCGCCTAAAAGCCATTGTTAGAAACCGCCTGTACATCTTGAGGTATATCAGATTATCTCACAGCATAAGCAGAGTTCAGGCACGACAGTTGGGGATCACAGGCATCGCGGGACGAAGCCGCCCGGTCACAAGCCTCTCTGCACACAAGTATTTAATGAAATCGCGATAATACGGTGTGGTCGGGATCAAGCAGGATTCTTCGAGTGCCCAAAGGCGCAATCACGTGAAATGTGGTCTCCTGTCCATCTGCGAACACTCTTTCCAGGGGCACATTTCTTCCGCGCAATGATGCGTAAAGCGGCACTGAGGTGATCAGGCTCTCGGGTGCGTCTTTTTGTTGCACGATTCCGGTTACGATGGTTGAATTCTTCAGATCTCGAAATTTTAAGCCGTGGAGTTCAAGCTCGGGAATGGAGTTTCCATTCACCCATCCCGCAAAGAACCAGTCAAGCGACTTCCTGCCCTCGTAGCGGGCGGCTGGCGGCAAATGTTCCTCGAAAATTCGCATTAATTCGGACGTCGAAACTGGCTTGGTTTGATATCGCTCTCTCAATGCCAGAAGTGCCTGAAGGAATGGTTCGTCCGATGAACCTGCAATTGAAGAGCGGCGCGCACCGCTTTTCTCCTGAGCGTCACGCATCATACTGCGCAACATATATAGGAGCCAAGTACCGCGCTCGTAGGCGATGGTTTCGTACCCGTCGGGGAATTTCGATGAATTGAGGCGTACGCCTAGCGTCACGGGGCCGGCATCCATCAACCGCTCGCCGTGGTCGTTTTCTTTTAATAGATCATCGCGATATTTCTGCATCAGCACCCGAAACTCAGCTGGGTTCTGTGATTCGAGGAGCGAGAGAGAGCTGTAGCTGGCTAATGCTTCCATGATCCACTGGTCGCGATAGCCGCTCCATGTAACCAAATCGCCCCACCATTGATGTGCGGTCTCGTGGGCAATCACTCCGGCGCTCATCATCTGCTGGATTGGGGAAAAGCGCAGGCTGGCGCTTTGATTTGAGGATAGAAAGGAAAAACTGGAAAGAAATATCAGCCCCGGCCAACCCTGGCTGACGGGTCCCGGCATTTGCGTGACCGCGAGATCAGTGTAGGGGTATGGACCATACCGAGACGCGAAGAAAGTAATGGCGCGAGCGGCACTGTCAGCCACCGCGGCTGCGTTCGCCGCCGGAGAGGGCGGAGGCGGTGGCGTTGGAATCAAGATTGGGACTTGAGGCCTCCCTGGAGAGACTTGCGGGGGAGGCAAAATCTCGTCCTCGATTGGAGACGGGAAACTGCGCTCCATGCTTGACGCAGCATACACTTCCACCGTTACGCTGCCAGCGCGCTTTATCACTTTCTTATATTTTCCAAGATTAAATCCAGCAACCGGAATAGGACGTTCCGAGATCCAACGGCTTCGCTGCTCTTGGCGCTGGTCAGAATTACCGCGCGGCAACGGCGTTGCAATTGTTTCCTCGTTCTTTCTTTCGCCGGTAGCAACCAAAGTCCATCCCAATGGGTAACGAAAACTCAGGTCGAACATCGCCTTGGAAAACCCGCGATTCGGATACCACGTACCGCGCGAACCTACAT
>JBOGLB010000460.1:0-2430 GCA_050745965.1 Terriglobales bacterium
GACCAGGGTAAGTTTGACAGCTATTACTCCCATTGGATGGATGCGCGGCAAAAAAATGATAGCCATGAAATTGCGAGCGCTGAAGAACGCATGCAAAATCTCATGGCGCGCTATAACATTCCGCGGGATGTTCCGTATGACCGGATTGCGTCTAACGGTGGTGGGGAGGGTTATGACCATGACCGGCGATCAAACGATCGCGAGAGAGCACGGCTCAGCCCCGATGACCAGCGAAAATTCGACAGTTATTATTCGCATTGGGTGGATGCGCGACAAAAAAATGACCGGCACGAAATTGCCAGCGCCGAGGAGCGCATGCAAGATCTCATGACACGATATGGCATTCCGCGCGATGTGCCATATGATCGTGTCGCGTCAGGCGGACGTTAACAATTGAACGCGGCTCACTTCGGGGCAAGCTTTCTGGCTGCGTCCCGAAGCGCCGCGTACTTTTCCGTTTGGAACGTTCCATGTTCTTGCCAGCGGACTTGCCCAGTTAAAGAGTCTCTGATCAAGTATTTTCTGGCGGCCAGGATTTCTGCATAGACCGGGTTTCGCGGGCCACGCGCGCCCGCGCCGCACTTGCATTTTTACGCGAGTGTCTCGATGTGTAAACTGGTTTCGCTTCTATGCCGACATTTGCCGCGGTTGACATTGGGTCGAATTCGGTGCGCCTTAAGATTGCGCGACTCACGGGCGGACGTTTGCGCGAAATTCACGAGGACCGCGAAGTTACGCGGCTGGGCGAATCTGTTTTTCGCGATGGCTTTCTTTCTCCAGAAGCGATCGCCAGTACGGTAAGAGTGCTGCGGCGTTTTCACCGGGCGATGCAAAAAGCGGGCGCGGATACGGTACGCGTCGTAGCCACGAGCGCGCTGCGGGACGCGCGTAATTCCCGCGCTTTTCTGGAGTGGGTTCGCTCTTCGACGGGATGGAAGGTTGAAATTATTTCGGGATTGGAAGAGGCGCGGCTCATCCATTTAGGCATCGTCTCGCTGACTCGAGTGAGCGCATCTCCCGCATTGCTGATGGATCTGGGAGGAGGAAGCTGCGAGCTGACGATTTCCGCAGGTGGACATATACGCGATACGGTGAGCTTGCCGCTTGGGGCGGTGCGTCTGACGAATGAATTTCTGCGCCACGATCCTCCGCGCAAGACCGAGATACGTCAACTGCGAGGATTTATCACTCGCGAAATCGAGAGGATTGCAGGCCGCACAATCCGGGCGAAACCAAAAGTAGTGATCGCGACGTCGGGTACGGCTGAATCTTTGGCCGCCGTTTGCCACGGCTTGTACAAAACGAAAAGGCCCCGGGCCACGACGGTTTCAAGAGCGCAAATGCGCCGCATCGCCAAGCTTCTCGCGAATCTCCCGCTGGAGAAACGCAGAACTCTCTCGGGGGTGGGACCAAGGCGGGCTGAGATCATTGTGGCAGGCGCCGCGGTTTATACCGAGCTGCTGGAACGATGCCAGTTGCCTGGATTCCGCTACTCGCCCTTGGGATTGCGAGACGGCCTGCTGGCACAGATGACGGCCGAATATGATCGTGGAACCCGTTCTCGCAAACAACTCGAATCGGAACGGTGGGATTCAATTCGCGCCGCCATTGCACATTACGGCGTTGAAATGCATCACGCACTTAAAGTGCGGCAGTCCGCGATGGAATTGTTTTCGGTTTTGAAGTCGGTGCACCGCCTGCCGCCGGAATATCAGGAGTGGCTTTCCGCAGCTGCCATGTTGTATGAGGTTGGGGACTTCGTGAATCGAAATGGAAGGCATCGCCACGCTTACTACATAATTTCTCATTCGGAGATTCTGGGATATAGCCTGCAACAGCGACGCATTATTGCAGCGATTGCCCGCTACCTCGGTAAATCCCGTCCCACCGCCACGGATGGCCCAATGCA
This sequence comes from Terriglobales bacterium, assembly GCA_050745965.1. Classification (GTDB taxonomy): domain Bacteria; phylum Acidobacteriota; class Terriglobia; order Terriglobales; family Acidobacteriaceae; genus PALSA-188. Next base: position 1,910 of record JBOGLB010000460.1, read on the forward strand.
GGCGCTCGCAGCGGAAGATCAAGACTGCGTGCCTAAAGCGTCTTTGTTGTTGCGACTGGCCCGGGCTCTGGATTTGGGGAGGAGCGGAACTGTCAGCACAATCCGGATAAAAATCGCGGCCGGCGGCGTGCGACTGTTGTTGGTTCCAAAACTCAGGGCCAGCGTTGATTTGGAGTTGTGGGCGGTAGAGAAAGAAATAGATTACTTTCGGGAAATCTTCGGGCGCGAGCTTTCCGCTGCTGCCGCATAGAGTTCCCGCAATATTTTGGGCGTGAGACACCATTGCAGGACTGCCGAGCTTCGTCCTGTTTCTACTTTTGCGACGGCGCCTTTTTTCAATTCGACTGAGGCCTCGCAGCCTGGTTCACTGATGGCGCGGCCCACGAACTCACTTAGATTTGGATTGTGGCCAACGCACATGATTGCATCGTATTTTCCATAGCGGTCGAGCAATTGCCGGAAATCCGAAAAGGAGGTTGTGGGCCGAAGAGCGTCCTCCAACTGAAGTTTCCCCTCATAGC
>JBOGLB010000461.1:0-2273 GCA_050745965.1 Terriglobales bacterium
GCTTGTCACACTGCGCCCGGGGAGACCACACAGCCGGCCCACGAGAAGTATTGAGAAGCCTGAACTGGATGCCGACCGCATCCGTGATTTCGCCCATGATTCCGCCAAGGGCGTCCACTTCGCGCACCAAATGTCCCTTGGCAATTCCTCCGATGGCAGGATTGCAGGACATCTGGGCGATAAGATCGGCGTTCAACGTATAAAGAGCAGTCTTTAGCCCCATGCGGGCGGCGGCCATTGCGGCCTCACAACCGGCGTGTCCCGCGCCGACTACAACCACGTCGAAATTTTCGGTGAACGCCATTCGGATATGACTGTTCCTCTATTCTAGCAACCTGGACATTGCTTGTGTGGTGCAGAGCCGGCCGCTAGGCATGGGCGGGCGCGATAAATGCGCCCAGAGCGTTGTCCAGGGTAGGGAACATGAGGAAGAGGGATTCCACTCGTGTGATCTCGAACAACCTCAAGATTCGCGAGTTTGTCCCCGTCAGCACGACTTGCCTCCCCGCCTTGTGGCAGCTTATGTAGGCGCTGACCAGCGATCCCAACCCAGCGGAGTCAATAAAAGGCACCTCCGTTAGGTCCAGGATCATAATCGGCGCAAATTCATTCCGGACAGCATTTTGGAAGGATGACACCGTGTGGGCCGTCATGGGACCTCTTAGGCAGAGGATGCTGTGCTTCAGCATCGGTTCCAATCGTTCAATGACTAACACTTCCGGCATCGCTCGAAGATTGTACGGTCGGCGCGTCGCCGGAGCAAGCCAACCAGCCTTTCCCGCGCCAATTAGATAATCCAAATGGGTAATTGGCCGCTGCGCCGGTTCAGTCCATCATTAGATGGGGGGACCATGAAAACTATATTATTTGCAATCTTGATCGGCTTCGCTACGGCTGCGATGGGCCAAGCCGCGGGTGTCTTAAGTAACCAACCTCAGATGCTCGTAGTTCCAGACCATCCTGGACATGCGCAACACACGCCGCTGGCGCAGGAGCAAAACCTGTGGGGAAGCGAGTCTCCATACACTTATGCCAAGGGCGAATTGCCGCTCAGCGAATTCGCCAGAGCGTCAACCGCAGTTCCGCTTGGTGATGTGGCTCGCGATTACCGCAAAGAACACGCGTCAGCGAAAAAAGCCACTATCGTTTGGGCAAACTAGCATAGCTGTAAAGGAAGCCGAAACGATTCGCGCCCACCACTCGATCCCCCGACGGAAGCTTGTCCTGCTCTAAAGACGGCGGTGCAACCGTGTCATTAGTATCGGGATGAGTGTGGTAGGCGCGGCAGGAATTGAACCTGCAACCCTCAGATTAGAAATCTGATGCTCTATCCGTTTGAGCTACGCGCCCATCTCTCGCGGTCGTCTATCCGATTCTAGCTTCTTCTCTATTCATCCATCCAGTCGCAAGGCCAACACACTATTCGATGCTTTCATAAACAGACCTTTTCTAAACGAATCCAAGACGTATCCGTGGCTCGCAGGATTCCGGCGGTAGTGCATTTCGCCCCTTCGGGCCTTGAGGATAATTCATTTGTACCCAGGTCTTTCGGGGAGGGCTGCATTCTTGCGTCGCTTCGCAGCTTGAGTCTGATCGAATGGACGTCTTGAAAGATCACAGCCAGCCCCCTTTAGAAGAAGGTCACGGATGGCAGCATCGCTTTTACGACTTCGTAGAATTCACGGAAAAGAAGCGAATCGAGAAGTTGCGCTACATGCATCGAAATCCGGTAAAGAGAGGATTAGTCCTCAAACCCGGCCAGTGGAAGTGGAGCAGCTTTCGTCATTACGCGAATGACGAGCGAGAGCCGGTACTTGTGGAGGCACGGAAAAAGGCTGAACTTCGGATGAGAAAAACCGCCTGATACAATCGCCACGAATCCCCACCCGTCGAAGAACCGATGCTGTTACGAAACTCAGGAATAAAGTTACATATTGTGTTCTCGTCCGGTGTTCAGCACAATATCTCGCGGTTGGCGTGAAGAAAATTTGAGTTTCGTAACAGCCTCAAACCGCGACGGGTGGGGCAGCCGTCGTGGTTATGGTATTGAGGAAACCAAAATCTAACTAGGGTGGGCCAGCCAGCCTCCCGTGCCGTCCATTGCGATTCGATTTCCACTCCGCCATATTCACCCGTAACGTAGTGCCGAAAGCTGCTCCATATCCATTCGTCCGCAAAGGCCACTAAGCTCCGCTTTACTGGATTGCGATGTATATACTGCAGCTTTTCAATGAGCTTCCTCTCGCTCCAAACGTTGAAATCATAATATCGCG
>JBOGLB010000462.1:0-2795 GCA_050745965.1 Terriglobales bacterium
AATATAGCTTGATTCGTCCGTCGCTCATGTGACTCGTCAAATCGAGCAAGCGGGACTTCAACCATTCGCCTGATTTCGGCCAGGTCTCCATTTCTTTCAGAATCTGCGCCGGGCGCGAATAGCCAAGAGGACGGCGATTATCTGGATCCACCAGGCTAAAATCCCAAAGTTCATTGCCTTGATAGATGTCAGGAACACCCGGGCAAGTCAACTTGAGCAAGGTCTGGGAAAGGCTATTAAGCATGCCAGTACGGGTCGTAGACTCAGCGAAAATCGTGAAACTTTTCAGAAACTCATTCGCTTCGCGGGGCGGGCACAAGATTTCATCCACAAAAGCCGTGACGGCTGTTTCGTAACCGGTGTTCGGATTTGCCCAGCTGGTCTTTTCTTTTGCCTCTCGAACCGCCTTCAACATGTAGGCCTTTATGCGATCTCGAAAGCAAGCATCCGCGGCAGCATTCTCTTCAAACGGCCACGTCCCAATCAAAGTTTGGTAAAGCAGATATTCATCATTGCGCGACGGCGCCAGAACATCGTCCACCAGCCGCTTCTTGCCATGGTTCACCTCTCGCCATTGCCTCACCGCTTTTCCCCATTTGGCTGGGATTTCGGAAAGCACATTAATACGCGCTCGAACATCTTCGGAGCGTTTCGTATCGTGGCTCGAGGTATCCAGCATGCTGTGTGGCCAAGATTTCGCTCGCTCCGCCATATTGGCGTGGAATCCTTCAACGGATTCGCCGAACCGCCGCGGATCTCCCCCCACTTCGTTCAAAGAGTCAAGCCGGTGGTAGCGGTAGAAACTCGTGTCTTCCAGCCCTTTGGCCATTACAGCGCTGGTAAATTGCTGCGCTTTCATCGCGAACCGAATGACTGAGTCGCGGTAGATATTGCCTTGGGTATCGGCTTTGGTTAAAAGGAGCGCATCCTGCACGAAATCGAAAACGCTCGGATCAGAGCCTGGGCTTTGACGTTTTGCGCACTCAACAGCTTCTACAATGTATTTCTGGTCCGTTTCCGAAACCTTCTTCCCCGAGATATAGGTGCGGTAGACGGGGAAGCAGGCAACGATCCTGCTAAGGGCATCGCGCAGGCTATTGAGGGTGAAGTCACAAGTATGACGGTTGGCGAGGGCGATTTTGGTAAGGGCGTTCGCGAGCACATTCAGTTCGCTGGCGAGAGCATTATGCATCACGATTTTCTTGCTGCGATAAATAACCTTGTCGAAATTCACCCTCACCCCAATAAACATGCGGTAGATGCGGTCCATCCTGCCGAGTGACTCTGGGTCAACAAACAATCCATTGACCAGATTTAAGAAGTCGTATCCCGTAGTCCCATCCACCGGCCATTCTTTGGAGAGTTTTTCTTCGCCAGTAAGAATTTTTTCAATCACTACATAAGGTGGCTCGAAATCTGATTCAAGCGCGCCGGCCTCAAGCGTGAGGCCGCGACGGAGCTGCTGAAAATATTGAGCGGGATCGTAAAGCCCATCGGGATGGTCAACACGCAGCCCGTCAACTTTTCCCTTTCTTACTAAATCGAGCACGAGGCGGTGAGTGATTTCAAATACCGTTTCGTTCTCCATTCGCAAGCCGGCGAGGTCGTTGATGTCGAAAAAACGACGATAATTGATGTCATCCGCGGCCACGCGCCAATAGGCGAGCCTGTACGCCTGGACTTTAATCAGTTCGTGCAATTCGTCGAAGGTCTTGGAATCGCCCGGAGTGCCGTTCAGTTCGAGCACGTTCTGTTCGATAAATTGACATACCTCCTCAGACTTCGCGCATAAAGCTGCAAGCCTCCGCCTATGAATATTTTTGTCGCGGAGGCGTTCCTCGCGTTGCTCCGGGGATGTTTCTGAACGTTTGGGGAGGTGACTGAACCCCGCGATCAAACTCTGGAATTCCAAAAAATCTTCTCGCTTGGCGGCTAGTGTTTGCTCAAAGCGTTCCAAACAACGTCCCAATATCCGGGGATATTCGCGTGGGTTCACTGGGAATTTATGCTCGTTATAAAAAATATTGAATTCGCCGCCATCCCGGTCGAAGGCCAGCTTGAACTCGCCATTATCGAGAACGGTGCCATATTGGTCGCCTAAAACGGGCACCAGAAGCTTCCCTTGCAATTCGTCTTTCACTGGCTCCCAATCTATATCGAAGAATCCGGCGTAATCGGAAGCCTCTCCATTTTCAAGGACGTCCAGCCACCAGGCATTGTCAGTGCCCATCACTCCCATGTGATTGGGAACGATGTCTAGGATCTGTCCCATTCCGTGGTGCTGGAGCGTGGCGACAAACCGTTCAAAATCGTCGTAGGTTCCAATTTCAGGATTCAATTTGTTGTGATCAATAATGTCGTAGCCGTGCGTGCTGCCGGGACGGGCCCTCAGATAGGGCGAGGCATAGCAGTGGGAAACGCCCAGAGCCGCGAGATAAGGAACCAAGTCGGTGGCTTGCGCAAAAGTGAAATCGCGGCTGAATTGCAGCCGGTAAGTTGACAGAGGAATGCGAGCTTTTGTCATTGCTGAAGAAACCATGCAACGTGCCAGGGCGATAACTGAATTTTCGGGCCGGGATTAATAGCCTTGTTACTGTAAATCAGATCGCCGATGGGGCATTGCACAGGACCTGCGGCTTCCTTCCCAAGATTGCCAATCAGAAAGAGTAGCGTTTCGTCTCCGAGGTTCCAGCTCACAGTGAGGCCAGTCTTGCCGTTGACTGCAAACCTCGCAGAATTTCCTTTTGAGCCTCTCAGATACGGAACTATTCGGTTCCTTCTGATTAAAAGTAAAT
>JBOGLB010000463.1:0-3497 GCA_050745965.1 Terriglobales bacterium
CCGTCAAACTGGAACGTGGAAGTGGAATGGGTGGGCGAGCGATGCAAGGTTTCTATATTTCAGCGCCGAAGACGGACGGATTGACGATTTCATTTTTTGTGACGGATGTGAAGTACGGCTGAAGGGAAAACTGCTGGGTGGTCATTCCGACAAGATTGAACGCTTCGAGTGGAATCGGGGAACAGGGCAGATTCTTTCGCCGGAGGATTCTGTGGCGAATTCGATTTCGACGGAGTTTCTGAATTCGTCATTTCTGGAATCGTTCGATCTGATATAGCCGGTCATATTAAAGACTGTTCGGGACAAAGGAATGTGCGGGATTGCGGGAGTAGTCGAGTTCAACCGGAGCGCCCAAGTTGATCCGCAGGCGCTGCGGCGGATGTGTGCCGCAATGGCACACCGCGGACCCGACGATGAAGGTGTTTACACTGATGGCCGTGTTGGAATTGCGATGCGGCGTCTCAGCATCATTGACGTTGTGGCCGGACATCAGCCGCTCAGCAACGAAGACGGGACAATTTGGATTGTTTTTAATGGTGAAATCTACAACCACCGAGTGTTGCGCGAGCAACTAGAGGCGCGAGGACATCGTTACCGCACACATTGCGACACGGAAACCATTGTTCACCTTTATGAGGAGTATGGGCGCGACTGTGTGCAACACATGCGCGGGATGTTTGCATTCGCGATTTGGGATTCGCGAAAGCGGCAACTGTTGGTTGCGCGCGACCGCCTGGGAATTAAGCCGCTCTACTATCGCTTAACTTCTGATTCGTTTCTGTTCGGCTCGGAAATAAAAGTCATTCTCGCGCATCCCGCAGTGAACGCGCGATTTCAGCGCGCCGTGCTTCCTGAATATCTGGCTTTTGGATACCTGTCAGGGCAGGAAACTTTTTATGACGGAATCCGCAAACTTATGCCGGGCTACACGCTTGAACTTGGCGAGAGCGGCGAGGCGCACATAAAGCAGTATTGGGACTTGCCGATTATCGAGGAGGACGCGTCGCGCTCCGAAACTTATTACGTCCAGAAATATCGGGAGATGCTGGAAGAGGCCGTCAGTAGCCACTTAATGAGTGATGTTCCGCTCGGAGTGTTTTTGAGTGGCGGCCTGGATTCGAGCGCGATTGCAGCGCTGATGACAAAATTGCGGGGCGCTCCGGTCGAAACGTTTTCGGTCGGTTATGCGGAACAGGCGTACAGCGAACTACCCTACGCCCGGACGGTGGCGAAGCACTTGAACTCAATTCACCACGAAGTCCCGGTGAGCCGCGACGATTTTTTTGGCGCTCTTCCTAATCTTATCTGGCATGAAGACGAACCCATCACATGGCCGTCGAGCGTGGCGCTTTATTTCGTCGCGCGACTGGCAAGCGAGCGCGTGAAGGTTGTGTTGACGGGAGAAGGCAGCGACGAAACTCTGGGAGGTTACACGCGATATGCGTTCACGCGCAGGAATGCCGCATTCGATCGCGTTTATCGGAAGGTGCTTCCGGCATTGCCGCGGAAGTGGATTCGCGGGTCCATTTCAGATTCGAACATGATCGGTGGGGGATTGCGGCGTAAACTTTCGCACACGTTTTTGGCTCTCGATGGAGAATCGTGGTCATCGTTTTATTTTGACAATTTCTTTTCAGCTTTTAATGTCGCGGAACAGCGAGAGTTATTTACCGACAATCTCACGGCGGAGCTTGGAGATTGCGCCGCCGACCGCCGCGTACTCGACTATTGGGAACACTCGTCGGTCGACATGCTTCAGCGGCTGCTTTATACCGACATTAAGACATACCTGGTTGAACTTCTGATGAAGCAGGACAACATGAGCATGGCGGCTTCCATCGAGAGCCGCGTGCCGTTCCTCGATCACGTGCTGGTGGAATTCGCCGCGAACATACCGGCGAAATTCCAACTGCGAGGCATGGCGGGCAAGCAGATTCTGAAAAAAGCTGTTGAAGATTTATTGCCTCACTCCATTATTTATCGTCCGAAGCTCGGCTTTCCGACGCCATGGAGCGGGTGGCTCGCAGGACCGCAGTTGGACGTGATCGAAAGCATGCTGCTGGAAGCGCGGAGCACGGATCGCGGGTTGTTCAAGCGATCTGCGATTGAGAGATTGTTTCAGGAGCATCGCGAGCGCCGTCGGGATAATTATGATCGCATTTGGCGACTGCTGAATTTGGAATTGTGGCAACGGGTTTGCGTGGAGGGGATTTCGCACGATCTTTTGGCCTCGAGGGCCGACATTTGCCAAAATCGGGCCGATGTGGGGCATCCATTAAGCAGCCATTAGAACGGGACTGACGTTGTTTTGGCGGCGACCGATTCGAGCGCCTCCGCAAACTTTGCTGCAATCACCGACCAATCATATTTCCCGGCTGTTTCAGATGCGGCGCGCTCGTAGCGTCGGCGCAGGTCGCGGTCGTTGAGAAGGGACACTACGGCGCCAGCAAAATCAGCGGGATTATCCGCGATCCCAATATCGCGGCCCGGAGAGACATCCAGCCCTTCCGCCCCTACTGTGGTGGAAACCACGGCCTTGCCTGCGGCCATCGCTTCGTAGATCTTGAGGCGCGTTCCTCCACCGATTCTCAATGGGACAATTACAACTGCCGCTTTTTGTAGCTGGTCCGCCACGGATGCGACGCGGCCGGTGATCTCGATTGAAGAGGATGCCAATTTCTGAACTCTACGATCAGGATTCCGGCCGACGATGACGAATCGCGCAGCGGGGATTTTGGCGGTCACCAGAGGCCAGATCTCGTTACGGAAAAATTCGACGGCGTCAATGTTAGGCTCCCAGTCCATCGAGCCGACGAACATTACTATTGGAGCAGTGTCGTGAGTTTCCGAGCTAGGCCGATATTGAGCAACGTCAACACCTGTCGGCACGATCGTGATTTTGGAGTTGCCGGCCCATGGTTGCATTAGCGCGCGGTCATGTTCGGAGACCGCGATGATGTGCCGGAACCTTCTGATGATGGATTGCTCATATCGCAACATTTTTTTAAATTCGAACTGATACATGAGGCGCTTCGCAGGGTTCGACTCGGTCGTGGCATGACGCCGCCAAATCTCGCTTTCCACGTTGTGCTGGAACAGGACCCCGGGAATTGTCAGATGGTCCGGAAAATTTATTGCCGCATCAAGGAAGTCGGACACGACCACATCAAAACCGCCAGTTTCCAGTAGCGAACGGATTTTTTCTCTCACCGGCGGCGACGCAAATCTGCTCACGGCATAGGGAGCGGGCGATGGCAAATTGCGCAGGTAATCCAAGCCGCGGGAGACGGGCGCGGCATTTTTGCGTGTAGAGACTGTCTGCGCGGATGGAAAGTGGTTTCTTAATTCTGTTTCGTATTGTTTGTCTTCGCCGCCGTCGTAGTAGGAGAGGAAAATGAGTTTGTGGTGGGAAGACAAATGTCTCAGGAAATGAAACGAACGAATGTCGCCTCCGCTATGGAGGGGTAACAACTTATTCGCCTTAACCCAGAGAATTT
>JBOGLB010000464.1:0-1856 GCA_050745965.1 Terriglobales bacterium
CCGACACGCTGGGGCAAGGTTAGCTTAGAGATGTCCAGCAAAGTATCCGAAAAGAGGGTGGGGGCAATTGTCAACATCGCGCGATCCGGATCTCCAAAAGAAATTCAGGTGAAGTTTCGCCTGCCGCAGGGGAGCCCTCTACAGGCGGCCACTGTTAACGGTCGCGCTGGAATTATCGGAGGCCCGCACCATGACGTTGTGATAATTTCGACCGGAGTGGAAAGACACTTCGTGGTCGCCGCGCAATATAGTTGAAATGACAAGTCACAGCACCGAACGATAATTATGAATGCTAACTCTCGTATTGCTCGCGCCAGTTTATCGCGGTTGCTCGCGCTTCATCTCTTTTGCGTTTTGGCGATCCCGCTCTTCGCGCAGGAGAAAAAGGTTCCGGTGGTTCCGGGACCAATGCTCGCCCAAGGCATGATGCAGTTCAATACCCCAGACTTTAATCTGGATTTGGTGCGGTCATCTCAAACCGTAGCGGCGCTCAAGCCGAAGGGAGCCGGCGGTTTCGACTTTACGCCCGGTGACCTTTTGAACGAGCGCTCTCAAAATGACTATTACCATTTGGGCGATATAGAAATCAGGGTGCGCAGCGGAAATTCGAAGGAATGGAGGAATTATTCGACCGCGGCGAACCGGCAGCCGGTCGAAATTCTCTCTATCTCGGGAGAAATATTAGCCGCGGCGGATCTATCGCCCACGTTGCCCGCGGATATCCCATTGCAGATCACGCGCAGTTGGATGGTGGAAAATGGCCAACTGGCGCTGCGCTTCGAAATAAAAAACAAGGTCAACAAGCCCGTAGAAATTGGCGCGCTGGGCATTCCGATGATTTTCAATAACGTGCTCAACAATCGCTCTCTCGAAGAGGCGCATGCCAAGTGTTCATTCTACGACCCTTACATCGGAGAGGACGCGGGATACTTGCAAGTCACGCGACTGAGCGGCGATGGACCCGCGCTGCTTGTGGTTCCGGATGGCAAAACTCCGTTCGAAGCTTACAACCCAATTCTTGATCGGAAAGGATTCTGGGGCGCTGCGCCGATATTCACTGATCCCACGCCGAGGGGCATAACCTTCGAAGGCTTTTACGAATGGATGGTTCTCAGCAAAGCATATGCGGAGAATGAATGGAAGAACGTGCAGGAATGGAATCCGTCAACATCGTTGACTTTGGCGCCCGGACAGTCGAAAACATATGGAGTTAAATTTATCGTTTCAACATCGATTCGAAACATCGAGAAAACGCTTGCGCAGAATCGACGGCCAGTTGCAATCGGCGTTCCCGGATATATCGTGCCTATGGACATAGACGCTCGATTGTTTCTTGAGTATCCCAGCAAAGTTAAGTCATTGGCCGTCGAGCCGCAGCGCGCGCTCTCGGTTAAAGAAAATTCCTCGCCCAACAGGAACTGGAAGGCGTACACGATCAGAGGAAATACCTGGGGACGATCCCGTTTGACGATTACTTACGAAGACGGCCTGATTCAAACGATCCATTATTTTGTGATCAAACCGGAAACGCAGGTGGTTGCAGACATGGGCCACTTCCTCACCACGAAGCAGTGGTTCGTTGATCCCAATGACCCGTTTCATCGAAGTCCATCGGTAATGACGTACGATCGCGAAGCCAATCAGATCGTAATGCAAGATAGCCGTGCATGGATTGCGGGCCTCGGTGATGAGGGCGGTGGCGGCGCATGGATTTCCGCCGTGATGAAAGAATTAGTCCAACCCAACAAAGAAGAAATCCAAAAACTCCAGCAGTTTGTGGATGGCGTGCTGTGGGGTGGGCTGCAATATAAAGAGGGCCCCCATCCATACGGTGTGCGAAAAAGCCTCTTCTATTA
>JBOGLB010000465.1:0-4871 GCA_050745965.1 Terriglobales bacterium
GAGACGTTCCTTCTCCTATCTCCGCATGTTCTTCGATGACAACGCGAGCTCCAATTGTCACCCTCTCAGCGATACGGGCTGACGAGTGAACAACAGCGGTGGGGTGGACTCCTTCGGCGGATGACTCACCGTTGCAAAGAAGCTTCGATGCTCTCGCGAAAGTAAGCTTGGGCTGTACGGAGACAAGAAGAGGCTTTGTTGGACGATGGGACAAGGCAGATTCGCCGGCAATGATTGCGGATGCTGGTGACGCGATTGCTGCGGCAAAACCTTTTTCATCTTCGACAAAAACGAGGTCGCCCGCCGAGGCTGACTTGATGCTGGCGACCCCGGACACCTTTGTCTCACCTTCCCCGGATAGGCGGCATTGAAGCAATTCGGCCAAGTCCTTTAGCACGCGTTGCATGGCACCTTAGTATACGTTTCTTGAGAAAATGAAGGCTGTGCGCATGAGCAGCGACTAGAATGTGGAGATGGAGAAGAAGGTCTTCTGGATCACGTTTACTCTCCTGGGATTGGTGGCGGATTTCACTCTGTCAATCTGGTGGGCTCTGGGAGCGACATTCCCAATACTGTTTGCGAGCTGGTGGATCGCCTACCGCAGCGATTGGTTTTAGCAGAGAGCCTGCGGTGGCTTACCTCGAAGGCCCCGTCGCAACCGCAATGCGAAAAGCATAAGCATATTTTCCTGGCGGTTGGTCCGGAAGCTGTATATGCAGTCCATCCGGTTTCTGCTGGAATTCGAGGCTGCTTCCCGTGCCCAACAGCGATACAGATTCGATTTTTTCCGCAGCTGCCGCGTTGCTTGCCAGCGAGTGAATGACCGCCTCGTGATTCGCCGGCCATCCCATTTCAATCGCGTAAATTGCGTCGCCCTTGGTGGTGAAGCGGAAATCCTCAGCGGTGTATGGATGAGTATCCGTGTCATGAAATGATCCGGCGGCTACTTTCGTTGGGCCTTCGCCATAAACCTTCCAGGGACGTGTTCCATAAATCGCATCGCCGTTCGCCTTCAGCCAGGTTCCAATATCCAGCAATACTTTCTGCGCGGCTTCCGGTATCGTCCCATCCGAACGTGGGCCAATATTTAAAAGCAAATTACCGTTCTTGCTTACGATGTCCACAAGCTGATGAACAATGAATTCGGGCGACTTATAAGTATCGTTCTCGATATAGCCCCAGGATTTATCGCTGATCGAAGTATCGGTCTGCCAATACAACGGACGGATGTCGGAAAGTTGTCCGCGCTCAAGATCGAGCACTGCCGAGTGCTCCTCCATTGCATAGTCTTTGTAGTTGATGACGCCGACGTGATCGCCGTTCGCGAGCGACGTGTTGTAGTAAAAGGCTGCGAAGCGCGTGAGAGCCGCGCGAACTGACGGCTGCCCAATCCACCAGTCAAAATACATGACGTCGGGATGATATTTCTGCACGATTTCGGCGGAACGCGCGAGCCAGTCATTCGTCCAGGGTTCGGACACGTAAGTAAAGTCATCGCTCAAAGGAACACCGCTTGGATTCGGAAGCCAGTTATGGGCGGGGCCGTAAAAAGCGGCATTCGCGGGATCATTGACGTCTGACGGAATCGCGCGACCCACACCCAGAAAGAAATTATGCTCGACGCGGTGAGAGGAGGCGCCGAGATGCAATCCCTCCGCGCGCACTGCCGTCGCCAGGTCTCCCCAAAGATCGCGATGCGGGCCCATTTTTACGGCGGTCCAGTCTGAAAGGCCATTGTCATACATCGCGAAGCCGTCATGATGCTCGAATACCGGCACGACATATTTCGCGCCTGAATCCTTAAAAAGCTTTGCCCATGCCGCGGGATCATAGCGTTCGGCTTTGAACATTGGAATGAAATCTTTATAACCAAACTTGTCCGGCGGACCATAAGTAGCAATGTGGTGCTTGTACTCCGGCGAACCGGGGACATACATATTGCGCGGATACCATTCGTTGCAAAACGCCGGCACCGAATAGACCCCCCAATGAATAAAGATTCCGAACTTGGCGTCTTTATACCACTCGGGCACTTCGTAATTCTTAAGTGACTCCCAGTCCGCGCGAAACGGCCCTTTGTGAATGCCTGTATCCACTTCTTGCAGAATCGCTGCCCGATGCGCATCGTACTTCGCGCTGGCTTTCTGCCAGATCTGGTCAATTGCGGCAGGAGCCTGTGAGGCGGTTGGAGCGTCGGCAGCCGTATTCTGCGCGAATCCGCTGCATACCAGAAAAACAGACATTCCGAAACTGGCAATAAGCAGCCTTGCGAAGCGGCTTCGTGTTAACCAAATCTTTCCTGAGCAAGCTTGCATATTCATATTTGCAGGTCCTTCCAATCATGCCGACTCCAAAATAATATTCGAGTACTGAATCGTGTCGCCGGTGCGAATAAGTCCAATTGCCAATGGCACACGTTTCTTGAATTGAATATGCGGCTCAAAGTTGAGAGGCATCCGTCCTAAGACTGTACGAAGTTCGAGCTCGATCGAGGATTCATTTACCGAACGAAACTCTTCCGCCATATATGCGGCGCCGAAATTGCATGCTGCTTGAACGGCCCGCAAGACGTCAAGAACGCGCGGAACATTATCGGTTAGCGAGATATCAATCGTTTCAATTGCAGGCCAATATGGAAATCCGCGATCGGCGATGACCAGGGTATTAGTGTGTCGAACCCGGCTCAAGAGAGAATTTATGTTGGGATTAAGAATGCCCTGTTTTAGCATGAGTTAGCTTCACTCGGCCCGCCGCTTTCTATTTAATTCTGCAAATGGTAAACCTCGGTCGCCGTAGTTCCTAGAACTCTATCTTTCTCCCCTGTTGAAAGCTGACTTATCATGTGCTTAAGAGATTCGAGCCACCTTCCATAACGTGCGGCGAGCAGGCAAACCGGCCAGTCGGAACCAAACATCACGCGCGCCGGGGTAAAAGCGTCGAGCACCACATTAACGTAGGGTTCTAAATCTGCGTTCGACCACGTGGCCCATTGAGCCTCCGTTACCATTCCCGACAGCTTGCAATAAACATTGGGACGACGAGCCATTTCGGAAATATTCTGTTTCCAAGGTTCCATCACTTTTTCGCGAATGCGCGGCTTTGCGATATGGTCCAGAACGAAAACTTGATTCGGGTGACGATCTACAAACTCTATGGCCGGAAGCAAGTGCCGTTCGAAAATCAGGATGTCATAAACGAGGCCCGAACTTGCGAGCATCTTAATTCCCCGATTAAAATCTGGGCGATTAATGTAATTGTCATCGGGCTCATCCTGTATCACGTGACGCAACCCCTTGAGCTTCTTATTGGATTTCAAACGTTCAAGTTCCCCCGGAAATTCCTCACTCGTGAACGGTGCCCAGCCAACCACCCCACGCACTAAGCGCGAATTTTCGGCGAGGGATAAAAGCCACTGTGTCTCTTCGAGTGTCTGCGTCGCCTGCACTGCTACCGTTCCATCAACTCCTGCATCGGACAACTCTCGCTCCAAGTCGGCCAAAAGGAAATCACGCCGCAGCACCGTCATGCTGTCGTCAATCCACCCATACTCCAGGGGCGAGTAGCGCCACAAGTGGTGGTGGGCATCAATAATCTCACTTCTTTTCTCATTCATGTCGAGCGGCTTTCGGACAGATGCAGTTCAAAACACTTTGCGCATCTATGTCGCCTTCCAAATGAGTCTCGCTGGCGCCGAGAGATTCTATAAGCTTTCACTACAGATCGAAAGACCGCCTAAGTTCGACGTGGTGGGCAACCTTTGTTGCCGCGCTGCACCCGGAAAAGAATGGATTTCCGCCTCATATTTCGCCATGAAAATCAGAACTTCAAGATATGACGTACTAGCGGGTAACCAGCAAGAGAATTGACGAATCCGGTTTCAGGCTGCAAGATTGCTGGTTGATGCATCCGACGCCTATGCGCATTAAGTTCTGGGGAGTGAGAGGTTCGATACCGACCCCCCAAGCGGAAAATCAACGATATGGAGGCAATACTTCCTGTGTGGAAGTGCGGGTTGGGGATGGCATCTTCATTTTTGATTGCGGGACTGGCTTCAGGACATTAGGGCATCAACTGCAAAGTGAGTTTAAGGGCCGTCCGATTCTGGCTCATGTCTTTGTCTCTCATTTTCATTGGGACCACATTCAGGGAATCCCTTTTTTTCGTCCTCTCTACGACGATTCGGGAAACCGCTTCATCTTCCATTCTTCAAGTCGTACCCGTAGTTTGAAGCGGGTCATGGATGAGCAGATGGCATCGCCATATTTTCCGGTCGCCGTGAGCGAGATGAAAGCTCATCAGGAGTTTCACGAGGTTGAGCCCGGCCCCGTTGTCTTAGGCGATGTTTCGATTCGGGTTGCGTGGCTCAACCACCCTCAAGGCTGTCTTGGTTTCCGTATGGAAACGAAACAAGGCGTGCTCGTTTATGCCACCGATAACGAGCCGGGGCAGGCTGAATTCGACAAGAGTGTCCGCAAACTGGCTGAGGGCGCCGACGTACTGATCTACGATTCGCAATATCTTCCCGAGGAATACGAAGCTTCGAGACGCGGATGGGGGCATAGTCACTGGAGGGAGGCCGTCAATGTAGCGATGGAAAGTGGAGCGAAGGAACTGGTTTTATATCACCATGACCCGGATCACAGCGATATCTGCATAGACAAAACAGTGCAAGATGCACGGAACTATTATCCGAAGGTGCGGGCGGCCTCGGAGGATTTGGAGATTTATCCTGTAGTGAAGTAGGAAGCAGCTCTCGTTTTCTGGAAGTCAAACCTGAGCCACGAGTTCTACTCCACCGTCACCGATTTTGCCAGATTTCTCGGTTGGTCAACGTCGCATCCCCGTCGCACCGCGATGTGGTACGCGAGCAA
>JBOGLB010000466.1:0-3709 GCA_050745965.1 Terriglobales bacterium
AAAAGATCGCACTGCAGGCTTGTCGCCATTTTTTGTATGCGCTACCGTCGGGACGACTTCATCGAACGCGATGGACCCACTTTTTGAAATCGGACTAATCTGCCGCGAACAGAACATCTGGCTGCATGTTGACGCCGCCATGTCCGGCACTGCGGCCCTTTGCCCCGAGTTTCGCCACATTCACAATGGAATCGAGTTTGCCGACAGTTACTGCTTCAATCCCCATAAATGGATGTTCACTAATTTTGATTGTGATTGTTTTTATGTGGCCGACCGTAAAGCGCTCATTCAAACGCTAAGCGTGCTACCGGAATACCTGCGCAATCAGGCTACTGAATCGGGCGCGGTCTTTGACTATCGGGACTGGCAGATTCCTCTCGGCCGCCGTTTTCGGTCGCTGAAGCTTTGGTTTGTGATCCGCCATTATGGAGTCGAAGGCCTGCAATACCACATTCGGCAGCACGTGGAATTAGCCCGGCAGTTCGCGCAGTGGGTCCGAGAGGATGGGCGGTTCGAACTGGCAGCGCCAGTGCCTCTAAACCTGGTCTGCTTCCGTCATAAGGGAGGTGATGAAGTGAATCAGAGGCTGATGGATTCTCTCAACCGGAGTGGGGCTTTATACCTCACCCATACGCGGCTAAACGATCGAATGGCGCTTAGATTCTGCGTCGGCCAGACGAACACTCAGCGCCGCAATGTGGAAGAGGCATGGAAGCAAATTCGAGAAGAAGCAACGAGCCTCGGCGTTTAAATATCTAATCTTGCGGCAAAAAATGACGGGGCAACCGGCTAACGCCGTATTACGCGCAATGAGCGCCTCCTACATTTCCTGCGCCGATCATCGCTATTTTCATACTAAGTCTCCGTCAACTGTTTCAGGATTTGTTTGCCCAGCTTCTGCGTCTCTCCGAAAAACTTTTGGTACTCGACAAACAACCGATTCAACTCCAGGGACTTGTCCGCAGTTAATTGTTTACGCAGCAGCATGTCCCGCATGTGAACGGGGTTGGGCAGAATCGCTTCTTCGGTGAGTTCTTCGAGTGCCGTAGCGGGATCGTGGTGATACATACCACAATTTTACAGCGTCTCAGATCATTTCGGTTCCCCAGAGATCATGCAAGTGGATGATGCCTTCAGGTTCACCATTCTTGTCCACAACCACCAGCGACGTAATTTTCTTCTCTTCCATGCTGGCCAGCGCGGTTCCGGCAAATTCATTTGCCGGAATAGTCGCTGGATTTCTCGTCATGCATTCTGCCGCAGTCAGATCGAGCGCGTCTTTGCCGCATTGTTGCAGCAAGCGGCGCAAATCTCCATCGCTGATTACGCCTACCAGCTTGGCGCGTTCGACTACCGTCGTCATTCCCAACTTTTTACGCGACATTTCGTAGATTACATCCGGCATCAAGGCTCCGGCGATTACCCGTGGAATGTCATTGCCCTTGTGCATAAGGGTTTCTACCCGTGCCAGCCGCTTTCCGAGCTTGCCGCCCGGGTGCAGATTTGCGAAGTCTTCTTCTTTGAATCCGCGTTTCTCTGCAAGAGACATTGCCAACGCATCCCCTAAGGCAAGCATGGTTGTAGTGGAAGCTGTGGGTGCAAATCCCATCGAACATGCCTCCTTGGCAACTGAACAATCGAGCGCCACGTCGGCTGCCGCTGCCAGAGTCGAGGTCTTTGAAATATCCTGCCGGGAAATATCCTGCTGGCCCATTTCGTCGCAAGTCATGGCGATCAATTTAAGTTGTAATCGCTTAATGGTGGCAAGCAGACGCAGAATTTCTTCCGTTTCTCCGCTTGCGGACAGAGTCACCACGACGTCCCCTGAAACCAACATTCCGAGGTCTCCGTGAACAGCCTCAACCGGGTGCATAAACAGGGCGGGCGTTCCAGTGGAATTGAGGGTCGCGGCAATTTTGCGCGCGATAATCCCACTCTTGCCCATGCCAGTGACAACTACGCGTCCGGCACAGCAATAGATGAGATTCACTGCACGGTCGAAGGCGGTGGCCATGGGGCCCGCGATGCGGTCCGCGAGTGATCGCAGAGCTTCTGCTTCAATACGTACGACATTTTCGCCAACGGATTTCACGCGAGAGAGGATGTTAGCAAAAGCAGCGCGAAGATGTTAGAGGAGCCAGGGACCACATCTTACGGGCTGGTAACGCTATGCGTTAAAGAACGCTCGATATTCTCGCAGCGGTGCATTGGTTTGTGGGAAATTTTGTGGGACACTGTTGCCCGCAAACGAGGGAATAAGATGCGACTTCTAAACATCGTCAGTGGACTTGCTGTATTGCTCACAACGTTAGCCTTCGGACATTTGGTGCATCATTTTTTTGTAAACACTCCTGCCAACGAGGCTCATAACCCTGTTTTTTGGATGGGAATGGCCTTCGCAATAAGCGTGGGAATTCTCTCTTTCGTCGGGGCATGTTTGCTTCTGAGGCGTGGCCGCTGATTCACCAGACACGGCAGGCTTTCGCGCTCACCATTGGCTGTCCCGCTTTGCAGCTCCAGGCTTGCTCGAACTCCGGCATATTTTCGACGGTACCATCCACGCGATATTTGCCTGGAGAATGAGGGTCCACATTGACAAGCATGCGTTGGTATTGCGGACGCCGCTTCTGGCACCAAACGCGTGCAAAGCCCAGAAAGAATCGCTGATCTGGAGTGTAGCCATCAATTTTTTGCGCGGCCCTGGCTGTAGGATCCTGCGCGATTTCGTGATGCAGCGCCATAAAGGAGATGCGAGCGCCGCCGTTATCCGCCGTGTTTTCGCCGAGGGTAAGCCTGCCGTTCAACTTCAGATCATCAACGGCGACGAAGCCTCCGTATTCGTTGGCGACGCAACTTGCCCGCTGCTCAAATTCCTTCGCATCATTACGAGTCCACCAGTCGCGCAGATTGCCCTGGAGATCATACTTGCGCCCCTGGTCGTCGAAGCCGTGCGTCAGTTCGTGGCCGATGACCAAACCGATGCCTCCAAAATTGATGGCATCGTCCATCTCTTTGTCGAAAAATGGGGGTTGCAAAATGCCGGCGGGAAACACAATCTCGTTTAGCGATGGATTGTAATAGGCATTCACCGTCGGCGGCGTCATGCCCCATTCATTCCGGTCCACAGGTTTTTCGATTTTATTTAGTTCGCGCCGGGATTCGAACTCGTTAGCGCGAAGGAAGTTTCCCAGCAAGTCCCCGCGCGCGATGGTGAGCTTGCTGTAATCTCGCCACTTGTCCGGATAACCAATCTTATTGTTGATAGCCGCCAGCTTGAGATGCGCCTGTTTCTTAGTCTCAGGAGACATCCAGGTAACACTGTCAATGTCCTCTCCTAGCGCCTGTTCGAGCGCGATGACCATTTTCAACATCCGCTGCTTGCCATCGGCTCCGAAGGTGCGCTCCACGTATCGTTGTCCCAGCGCTTCACCCAGTGCGTCGTCCGTTGCGCTAACACACCGCTTCCAGCGTGGCTGGATCTCCGTCTGGCCCGTCAGATTATGGCGGTATTGAAAGTTCGCTTGCACGAAGGGTTCTGACAACCACGGAGCTGCAAGCCTCAGTACATGCCAGCTCGCGTAGACTTTCAGAGCATCCAGCGACTCAGAATCAAGAATCCCATTCAATTTCTGAAAGAATTCCGGATTGCGAACGTTAAGCGAACTGAAATTTGGAGAACCGAGAGCGTCGAAATATTGGTTTAAATCAA
>JBOGLB010000467.1:0-4302 GCA_050745965.1 Terriglobales bacterium
ATCCGAAGGTTTTTGATGATCTCACCACCAACATGATTGAGGCGGGAGAAACCGGCGGTATTTTGGACCTTATTCTCCAAAGACTGGCAATCTACGTTGAAAAAGCAGTCAAATTGAAGGCCGCAGTCAAGTCGGCCCTGATTTATCCGGTGGCCGTAGTCAGTTTGGCGGGCCTGATCGTGGCAGCTCTGCTCAAGTGGGTAGTGCCAATCTTCTCGAATCTTTTCGTCGGGTTGGGCGTCGCTCTGCCACTGCCCACCCGTATTGTAATCGGGCTCAGCGGCTTTGTCGGCCAGTTCTGGTGGTTCTTTATTTTTGGCATAGTTGGCCTCGTGTTCGGCATGAAGCAGATACGGAAACATCCCCGGGGGCGCTACTATTTCGATTTTGCATTATTGAAATTGCCGATACTTGGAATGTTGCTCCGCAAAATCGCTGTCGCCCGCTTTACCCGTACTCTGGGAACCCTTATTACATCAGGCGTGCCGATTCTCGAGGGCCTGAGCATTACCGCAAGGACATCGGGAAACGCGGTGCTGGAAGAAGCTTTGATGCGCGTGCGCAAGGCGATTGAAGAAGGCCGCACCATCGTTGACCCTCTACGTGAATCCGGCGTCTTTCCTAACATGGTTACTCAGATGATTGGAGTCGGTGAAGCCACCGGCGCGATGGATGCAATGTTGCAGAAGATTGCCGATTTCTACGAGGAGGAAGTTGATAACGCGACCAAAGACATGATGGCCATGCTTGAACCGATCATTATCGGCGTGCTCGGCATAGTGGTCGGAGGCATTGTTATTTCTCTTTACATGCCACTGTTTGCGATGATCGGAAAGTTGGCTGGATAGTCACCTGAATTCGAAAAGAGGCGGCATTTTAACGTTACGCGTGCTGCCTCTTTCCAACACAAATCTTCCCAACGCTGGCTGCCTTCTGGTGCGCATCCGCGCTTCCCCCGGGGAAAAAGGCACGGAACTAAGTCACGATGCAATCCATGTTTGATGAACGGCTGTGGCTGGCCTGGCTGGTCAAGGTTCGCATCATAATTCTGACCTTCCTGCTGGGAATTGAGCTGGCTATTTCGCGGCTTACTCCCAATTCACTTCCACTACGTTTATTCGTTAATACAATCCTTCTCTGGTACGCGATTTCTGTTTTTTATCTTCTGTTGCTCTCTTTCTGGCGTGAGCATCGCATTCAATCCATTCTGCAGGTGCTCACTGATCTGGCATTCGTCTCCATGGTCGTGTATTCCACCGGCGGAGAAGATAGCTCGCTTAACTTTCTTTATCCACTCGTCGTGATCGTTGCCAGCGTGCTGTTGCCCCGGTGGTGGACTTACATCACGGCGTCCCTAGCTTTCATTCTCTACGGCGCAATGCTCGAGATGAGCTACTACGGAGTTATTCAATCCTATTCGACAAGCCATCCAGACTTACGAGGCTTGCAGGCCATCATTCTTGTTAACTTCTTTGCGTACCTCGCCATCGCCTATCTTGCAAGCCTTCTCGCCGCCAAGCTGCGTCAGGTAGATGTAAAACTAAAGCACACCAGAGGCGAGCTGCGGAGCCTTCAGGCACTGCATGAAAACATCATCCAAGCGACGAGCTGCGGCCTCATAACCACTGGGTTGGATGGACATATCACGCTCGTTAACGTGGCCGCCCAAAAACTACTAGAGCGATCCGAAGATAAATTGCTAAATCAGCCCGTCAATACCATCTTTCTGGATTCTCTGCCACAACTGGATTCCGAACGGGCACATGGCGAAGTTCGAGTGGTGGTGCCTAACAGTTTTCGCAAAACATTCAGGATCATGGTTTCCGCCTTGACCGTTCCTGACCAGGGAACGCTGGGATACGTTTATACATTTGATGACCTGACTGAAATCAGGCGGCTAGAGCGTGAAGTGCGACTGCAAGACCGGTTGGCGGCAGTGGGGAGATTGGCTTCCGCGATTGCCCACGAAATCCGCAATCCCCTGACATCTATTGCCGGTTCCGTCTATATGCTCTCAGGCGTCCCTGACTTGAAAGACGATCACCGGCAATTACTGGAGATCGTAACCAGGGAGTCCGAACGGTTGAACAACATTATCACTGACTTTCTGGCTTATTCGCGGGGCAAGCAGTATCGCTTCGCTCAGGTTGACCTTATTCCGCTATTGGAAGACACCTTAACGCTTCTGGAGCACCGCTTTGTTGCGGAAAACATAAATATCCGCATAGAGCGCCGATATTGTGCGGACAAAGCCCTGGCGCTCGCCGACGGCGACAAGATCAAGCAGGTATTTTGGAATTTCTGTCAGAACGCCGTTCGCGCAATGCAAACCGGCGGAACCCTAACCGTGTCAATTGAAAGAGCTGGGGATGACTGGCAACTGAATTTCGCGGACACCGGCCCCGGAATGAGTCCTCAGTTGACGGAAAAAGTTTTTGAGCCATTCCAATCGCAATTTGAGGGCGGAACAGGGTTGGGTCTGGCGATCGTTTATCAGATTGTGCAAGCGCACGAAGGTAAGGTTTGGGCGCGATCGAAACCTGGCGAGGGCTGCGTTTTTGTCCTTCGATTGCGCGGCGCGATGGCGGGTGAGGTTCAACGCAGTCAAAGCATTTTGACGGAGTCTAATCGCGCGATGAATCCAGAGCTCGCGACTGTCGCGACGGCTTCCGCAGGAGGCGCGCATGGGTAACATTTTGGTTTGTGACGACGAGCGTTCCATCTGCGAAATGCTCGACATTGCGTTGCGCCGGGACGGTCACAAAGTAGAAACCGTGAAATCCGGCGACGAGGCCAAAAGGAAGCTCAATGGCGCTCTGTATGACGTTATCGTTACCGACATCAAGATGCCGAACACCGATGGCATTGAGGTGCTACGCCATGCACATCAAGTTTCTCCGGAATCGGCTGTAATTCTCATTACCGCGGTGGAGGACTATGGGGCTGCCGTAGAGGCAGTCAAGGCAGGCGGCGCGACCGACTACATACGCAAGTCGCCTGGGCTGGTGGACGAAATCAAGCTTGCGATCAACCGTGCTCTGGAAAAAATGACTCTCAGCCGGCAGAATTTTGCATTCAAGCGCGACGCTGCTACACGCAATTCACTGGATAACATTGTGGGCGTCAGCTCGGCGATGGAACAACTGAAGCAAACTATTCGCACCGTTGCTTCTACACAGAGTACTGTTTTGATCTACGGCGAAAGTGGAACCGGCAAGGAGCTTGTTGCCCGCGCGGTTCATGTCTGCTCGCCGCGGGCCACTGATCCATTCGTCTCCATTAATTGCGGCGCATTTCCAGAAACGCTTTTGGAAAGTGAGCTATTCGGATACGTCAAGGGAGCATTTACCGGAGCGAACCAGAACAAGCGTGGATTGTTCGAAGTCGCAACTCAGGGCACGATTTTTCTGGATGAAATCAGTGAAATGAGCCTGACCATGCAGGTCAAATTGCTTCGCGTTCTGCAAGAGCGCTGTGTGCGGCCTGTTGGAGGAACTACAGAAATCGCCATTGACGTGCGGGTGATTGCCGCCACGAACCGGGATTTAGACAAACAGGTAGCCGAAAATACTTTCCGGGAAGACCTCTATTACCGCCTCAGTGTTATTCCCATCTCCGTCCCTCCCCTTCGCCAGCGACGCGAAGATGTGCCGCTGCTGGTCAATCATTTTTTGAAAAAGTACGCTCCGGCGGCGGGCAGAAATATTTTGCGCGTGCATGGACAATCATTGGAATCACTGTGCGGATACGACTGGCCCGGCAATGTCCGGCAACTTGAAAACACGATTGAACGGGCTGTGGCGCTGGAAACCGGCGAAGAATTGCACGTGGAGTTGCCGGTAGAGCGGTCCAAAGCCAAAGCAGCGGCCGCCGGCGTTGGGACGAATGGCACGTTTCACGCAGGAAATGGATCAACCTTGCCCGAAGGCCTTGAGATGGAAAAATATGTCGCTGACGTTGAGCGTTCGCTCTTGCTGACGGCGCTGTCGCAATCCAACGGCGTACAAACTCGTGCCGCCGATTTGCTTAAGATTTCCTACCGCTCGTTCCGTCACCTCATGAAAAAGTACGAGTTGTAGGATTGGCTCCTGGCTCTTTCTTCGGATAATCTTGCCGGAGAAGTTAGATCTCAACTTTCTTGCTTCCGCACGACAATACCAAGTTCTTTCAGTTGGACATCGCTAACGGGCGTGGGGGCGTCCACCATTAAGTCCACCGCTCGGGCTGTTTTGGGGAATGGAATCACTTCGCGCAAGCTGTCGGCTCCGGCCAGAATCATTACGATACGATCGAGTCCCAATG
>JBOGLB010000468.1:0-3918 GCA_050745965.1 Terriglobales bacterium
GCGCTGCAAATCGCGATGATCATTTCTCGGACACGGCTCGCGGGAATGAGCGGCAACTCTCTGGGAAGATTCGTTACCAAGGTCCGCCGATTCATTCCGATTCGAGGATTGGTGAATGTGCTCGTGACTACCAGCAGTGAAATGAAAAGCTTAAGCGCCCGTTTTTTAGGCAAAGATCAGGCGACCGATGTGTTGTCGTTTCCGGCCAATGGACTGAATGGCCTTGCCGGCGAAATTGCAATTTCTCTCGAGATTGCCAAAGAAAACGCCGGACGGTTGGGCCATTCGACGTCCACTGAAATCAAGGTTCTGATCGTGCACGGCATGTTGCATCTGGCTGGCTACAATCATGAAAATGATCATGGAGAAATGTCGCGTGAAGAGCAAAGACTGCGGGAAAAGCTCAGATTGCCGGCCGGATTGATCGAGAGGAATGGCGCGGTTGTGAATCCCCGGCGAAAGCCGCCGAGGGCTTCGCCCGGCAGGGTTGCGGGGTCGAAGTCATGACACTCGGTGTTGCTGCCACTCTTCTGATTCTGCTTGGACTCCTCACGCTGGTTTCGTATGTTGCCCGGGTTTATTCGGAAATTGGCAAATTTCTTTCGCGGGACTTCCAGGCGAACATTGATGTGTTCGAAAAGGAAGTCGAACCTCGCATGGGCGTAACGCGTGCCCGCGCCGCATTATCCATGGCGGTGTTAGCGCAATTGACGACCGCGGCCATCGCCATGCTGCTGGGCTTTTCGATTTTCCGCGGGGGCGAGTGGAGTGTGCAAGAAATCCTCCAGGCGATATTGAGCCTGATACTGATCGTTATCATTTGCAATCGTTTTCTGCCGTTCGTCTTTTTTTCGCGAACATCCGGGCAATGGCTCATTCGCTGGGCCCTCGTTTTGCGGGTTCTGGTTTATATTGTGCTGCCGGTGACGCTGAGCTTGGGATTTTTGCAGTCCGTCGCAGCTCTGACCCGGGAACACGCCGAGGAAGAGCCTGAAAGCCACGCCGAAGCCGTGGACGCGCTGATTGAAGCGGGACAGGAAGAGGGCATCCTCAACGAAGGCAATCGAGATTTGATTCAGTCGGTCGTCGAGTTCAGCGAAAAAACCGTTCGCGAGGCAATGAAGCCGCGGCCGGAGATCGTAGCTGTGCCGGTTGAAACCACAGTTGAACAGTTCATTGATTTGTTGCGCACCAAACCGTTCTCGCGCGTTCCAGTGTTCGAAGGCAACATTCACAAGATCAAAGGGATCGTGTACGCACAAGACGTTCTACAGGTTCCTGACACCGAAGCCCGAACGCGGCGGGTTGACTCGTTGATGCGAAGAGACGTTTACTTCGTGCCGGAAAGCAAGCTGGGCAAAGACCTTTTGCTGGAGATGCGGAACAACAATATCCGCATGGCGATTGTAGTTGACGAGTACGGCGGCGTCGCCGGATTGGTTACGATCGAGGACCTGGTGGAGGAAATCGTCGGCGAGATACGCGACGAGCACGAGAATGCCGAGGTGATTCGCGAGACCGATGCGTCCTATGTAGTGCGGGGGAACATGGACGTGGACCGGCTCGACGAATTGTTCGGCATCCGGCCCGAGGGCAAGGAGTCGTCAACGGTTGCGGGCTTGGTTAGCGAGCTCGCCGGGCGCATCCCGCGAAGAGGCGAAGTCGTAGAGGAGAATGGTCTCCGCTTCGAAATTTTGGAGGCCACAGACCGCCGAGTCGAGCGGGTAAGAATCTCGCTGGCTCAACCGAGCCAGATGAAACTGATATAGTCACGCGTAGTCCCCAACTTTCTTCCAGTAGAAACTTTTCATATGGCCTTTCGTTCAGGATTCGTCTGCATTCTCGGCCGGCCCAACGCGGGCAAATCTACGCTGCTTAACGCTTTAGTAGGCCAGAAACTTGCAATCATCAGCCCCAAGCCGCAGACGACGCGGAATCGTATTCTTGGAATTATTCAAGTCCGAAAGCAAAAAGGGAAGTCGGGCGGGCAAATCATTCTTATTGACACGCCCGGAGTGCATGAAGCGGACACGTCACTTGGCCGAAGAATGATGAGCGAAGTGCGGGAAGCCAGCGAAGGATGCAATCTGTTGTTGCTGATCGTTGACGCGACGCGCCGCTTCGGTGAAGAAGATCAGGCGGTTCTTGAACTTTTGAAGCGCACAAAGACTCCCGCGATTTTACTGCTCAACAAAATTGATTTAATTCGCGGAGGCAAAGAGACACTGCTTCCGTTATTTGCGCGGTATTCAGAACTGCATTCCTTCAGGGCAATCATTCCGATCTCAGCGAGGAAGCCGGAAGGGCTCGATTTATTGCTCGCGAAAGTGATTGCCGACCTTCCTGAGGGACCGCATTATTTTCGGGACGATCAAGTGACCGACCAGCCCATGCGCTTTATGGTGGCGGAACTTATTCGCGAACAAATTCTCGCGGAAACGACGGAAGAGGTTCCATACGCGGTTAGTGTTGTGGTCGAGCAGTTCGAAGAAGGTGCACGGCTCACTCGCATCGCGGCGGTAATTTATTGTGAGCGCGAGGGACAAAAGCGCATCCTGGTCGGAAAGCAGGGCCAGATGCTCAAACAGATTGGTACATCTGCCCGGTTGCAAATCGAAAAAATGGTCGGGACGAAAGTTTTTCTCGAGCTGTTCGTAAAAGTACAGCCGGGCTGGCGCGACTCGCAGCGCTTCGTGGATGAACTGGATTGGCGACGGCAGTTGGAAAGCCTGGTTCCATCGGGCAGAGCGGAATGAAATCCTAAATTACAAAATTATCATTGCATTCCATTCTATTCACTGCTATTCTATTTCTCGATAGACGCATTGCTCCATCCTGACAGGAGGCCAATATGAGAGATGCTGACCAAATTCGAGTTCACGGCAGAGAACGGTATGTATTGCCCGCACGACGCCAGAAAGCCAAGCGTTTTTCGATTAGAGCTGGTGACGTTGTTCGCGAGTTGGAGATGAGCGGTCGCACTCCGGCCGTTTGCAGCGCGTTGAGGAGTCGCGAGTTTCAGCAGAGCAACAGCCTTAGACTGGTGGAGACCACTGGCCCTAAATCGGGGCTAAGCACAACGGTTGTTTATACCTATGAATTTGTCGAGCCTGGCCAACCCCCTTCACCGAAGGAAGATCCCTGGATTCGGCTCCGGGGCGCGATGAAGGATATTTTTGCTGAACTTGGCGGCGGCGAGAAATATCTTCGTGGCGAAAGGGAGAGCTTTTACTCATCCAAGGATAGCAAGTGAGCCGGATATATTGGGATACTATGCTCTTCATTTACTTGCTCGAAGACCATCCTCAATTTGCGAAGAAAGTTAACTCCATCCATGCTCGCATGCAAGAGAGACAGGATCAGTTAATCACTGGAGCTTTCACTTTCGGTGAGGTACTAGCCGGAGTTCACCGTAGAGGGGCGCCTCAGCTCGCGGATAAGTTCAGAGATTTGTTGCGAAATGCCGTTGAAGAGGTAATTCCTTTCACCATTGAGACCGCTGACCACTATGCACGCATTAGAGGAACTGCGGGGGTAGCACCTGCCGACGCAATCCATCTAGCGTCGGCAGCGCAAGCCCGAACAGATCTTTTTCTGACGAATGACAAAAGGCTCTTCGGGAAGATTGTGCCAGGAATTCAATTTATTGGTTCGCTGGAGACGCAATTCTTCTAAGATTCAAGACAAAAGTTTTTAACCTACTCCTTCACCGATATTCCCAGAGTTTTCATTTTTCTATAGAGATGGCTTCTTTCCAGGCCGAGCACTTCGGCGGTGCGGCTGACGTTTCCGTGATTTTCGTCCAGTTTTTTCAAAATATAATCGCGTTCGTAGGCGGAGCGAGCTTGATGCAGAGTCGAAAATTCCGCTCCTGCCGCGCGGCGAGTTCCGTCGCGATAGACAAGAGGCGGAAGATGC